>DATGXU010000066.1:0-3565 GCA_035298685.1 Magnetospirillum sp.
GGGGATGGGGCGGCCGATGGTGACCTTGCGGCCGGGGGCCAGTTCGTCGATGGTGGCGACCACCGTCGCCTCGGTGGGGCCGTACGAGTTGAACACCCGGCGGCCCGGCCGGCACCAGCGTTCGACCACCGGCGGCGGACAGGCCTCCCCGCCCAGGATGATCACCCGCAGGCTGGCGACGTCGCGCGGCAGCAGGGTCAGCAGGGTGGGCACGGTGTCCAGCACGGTGATGCCGGCGGCTTCCAGCACGTCGCACAGGCGGTCGGCCTGTTGCAACGTCTCGCGCCCGGCGACCCACAGGGTGGCGCCGACCATGTAGGGGATGAAGATTTCTTCCAGCGACAGGTCGAACGCCACCGACGCGCCCTGGAACGCCACGTCGGCGGCGGTGATGCCATAGACCTCGTTGGCGGCGCGCAGGTAGTGGCAGATGTTGCGGTGACTGATCACCACCGCCTTGGGCTTGCCGGTCGAGCCCGAGGTGTAGATGGCATAGGCCGCATCGTCCGGGCCGGCGCCGTCGGCGCGCGAGTCCGGCGAGGTGTCGGGCAGGTCCTCGGCCAGCAATCGGCCAATGGGCAGAACCGGCGCCGACAGGCCGTCGGCACGGGAAACGGTGGCGCCGTCCACGATGATGGCGCGGCCCGCGCAATCGGCCATGCAGGCGGCCACACGGTCGGTGGGGGCGTCGAAGTCGAAGGGGATGTAGGCGGCGCCCGACTTCAGGATGCCCAGCAACGCCACGTGCAGATCGGCCGACCGCGACAGCCACAGCCCGACGAAGGCGCCGCGGCCGATGCCGCGCGCCCTCAGCGCATTGGCGACGCGATTGGCGCGGCGGTCCAGTTCCGCGTAAGTCAGACGCTGGTCGGCGAACACCATGGCGGTGGCGTCGGGGGTGCGCGCCACCGTGGTGGCGAAGATCTCGCTCAGGCGTTCATCGCGCAGCAGATCGGGGCGCGGCGCGGCGGGGGACGGGCGGAATGCGGGGCCGGAAAATGAAATCATGACACTCCATTACCCCAGCATGATCGCGGACAGGCGCGGCATTGGGGCCGGAACAGGAAAGCGGAAAAATGTGTCGCGGCGATGGCGGGCATCCGAAACCCGGGCATGCGTGCCCCGCAGGGATCGACAGGGCGATCCACAGCATTCAGGACGCCCAGGGGGCGTCCTGAGGGGGCCACAGCATTCAGGACGCCGGGGGGCGTCCTGGGTGTAGCACAAGGTTTCGGACAACGGGGCCATGGTCCGGGTGTGGGTGCTCATGGGCCAAAGTGTAGCACCCCAGGTACCTCTTCCGCCAGTCATACACCCCGAAATGTGGATATATGCCCCTTAAGCGTCATGAGGTGGCGATATGTTGAGGGATGCGCCTGTCGGTCAGGCCTTGCGCGTTCCTACCCGGTCGAGCAGGTAGGCGATGGAGCGATAAGGCTTGCCGGAATGGTCCGACAGGCCGATTTCGCAGGTCCGGTTCGACGAATAGCCCCCTTCGGCGGCTTGCGGCACCGCGCCGGGCAGGTGGCGAAGGGCGTGGTCGTTCAGCTCGGGGGTGGTGAACCCCTTGTCGCCGGCGAAGCCGCAGCAGCCCACGCCATCGGGCACCACCACCGTCTCGGCGCAGGCATTGGCCAGCGCCAGCATCTTGGCGTCCAGCCCCATGCGCCGGGCCGAACAATTCAGGTGCAGCAGCACCGGCCGGGTTTCCTTGGTGATATCCAATTGGGGCAGAACGTGGTCGTGCAGGAATTCGATGCTGTCGTGCACGACAAGGCGCTTGTCCAGCACCCGCTTGAGCCGCAAGGTGCAGGCCGAGGCATCCATCAGCACCGGAATGCGGCCGTTGTCCGAGGCCGCCAGCAAGGCCCGTTCCATCTCGGCCGATTTGGCGTCGGCCAGATCGGCCATGCCCTTGCTTTCGAACGATTGCCCGCAGCAAAGATTGCCCATGCCGGCCGGGAAAATCACCCTGAAGCCGGCCTTTTCCAGCAGTGCGGTCATCCGCTGCGGCACCGAATCCTGCTCGGGGGCGTCTACCGCCGGTCCCAGGGTGCGGGTGGCGCACGATGGGATGTAGACCACCTCGAACCCGGCCCGCGTGCCGGGCACGGGAACGCTGCCGGGCCTGGGCAGCGAGGCCCCCAGCTTGGGGAAGGTACCGCCGGTGACCGCCTTGGCGACGCGGCCGGCGACCAGGGCGGCACGGACCCCGGCCATGACCAGTCCGAAATGCCGGGCCGCCACGCCGCCCACGGTCTTTTGCAGGCCGGTCAGCTTGCGGCCGCGCAGCGCCTTGGTCAGCAGGCCGGTTTCGATGCCGACCGGGCAGGCGGTGGCGCACAGGCCGCAGGCGGCACAGGTCTCAAGGCCTTGGTAATCATAAAGGTCGCGCAGCTGCCGCTCGCGTTCGCCGTCGCCGCCCTTGGCCGCCAGCCGGCTGATCTCGCGCCAGCCGGTGATGCGCTGGCGCGGGCTGAGGGTCAGGCCGTGGCTGGGGCACATGCGCTCGCAGAAGCCGCATTCGATACAGGTGTCCACCAGCGGATCGGCGGCGGGCAGGGCCTTCAGGTTCCACAGATGGGCATAGGGGTCGTCGTCAAGGATGACGCCGGGGTTCAGGATCATCAGCGGGTCCAGCATCGTCTTGATGCGCCACATCAGCGCATAGGCGTCCTGGCCCCATTCCATTTCCACGAAGGGCGCCATGTTGCGGCCGGTGCCGTGTTCAGCCTTCAGCGAGCCGTCATACTTGTCGACCACCAGATGGCACACATCGTCCATGAAGGCGGCATAGCGATCCACCTCGGCGCGGATGCCGAAATCCTGGGTGAAGACGAAGTGCAGGTTGCCGTCCAACGCATGGCCGAAAATGATGGCTTCGTCATAGCCGTGCTTGGCGAACAGCGCCTGCAGATCCAGTGTCGCCTGCGCCAGATCGGCGATCTTGAAGGCCACATCCTCGATGATGACCGTGGTGCCGGTCTTGCGTACTGCCCCCACCGCCGGGAACAGGCCCTTGCGGATTTTCCACAGCTTGCCGAACTCTTCCGGGTCGGCGGTAAAGGCCGGCGGATGCAGCGGGGCAACCGCATTCAGCACGGTATTGATGGCGGCGATGTTGGCGGCCAGTCCGTCGGCGTTTTCAGCGCGGGTTTCCACCAGCAGCGCGGTGACGCCATCGGCCACGCCGACGATCTCGGCCGGCATGCCCGGCTTGTCTTCCACCGAGCGCAAGGCGGGGCGGTCCATCAGTTCCACCGCCGACACCGGCGCCGGCTTCAGCAGCGCCACGGCGCGGCAGGCCTCGGCGATGTCGGGGAACAGCAGCAGGGCGCTGGCCTTGTGGGCGTGCTCGGGAACGGTGCGATAGGTGATCTCGGCAATGAAGCCCAGCGTTCCTTCGGACCCGATCATCAGGTGTTGCAGGATGTCGATGGGATCGTCGAAATCCACCAGGGCATTCAGCGAATAGCCGGTGGTGTTCTTAATGGCGAACTTGGCGCGGATGCGCTCGGCCAGCGCCGGGTTGGCACGCGCGGCGTGGCCCAGCGTGCCCAATTCC
>DATGXU010000067.1:0-28962 GCA_035298685.1 Magnetospirillum sp.
GTCAGCGGCCCCGGCGTGGCGACGGTATCGCCGCCGATCAGGGCCACCCCGAACTCGGCAACGTCCTCGGCCAGTCCCTGGGCGAAACATTTCAGCCAGGCCAGGTCGACGCCGCGAGGAAACGCGGCCGCCAGCATCACGGCAAACGGGCGGGCGCCCTTGGAGGCCAGATCGGAAAGATTGACGCGCATCAGCTTGCGCGCCACCAGATCGGGCGGATCGTCGGGCAAGAAGTGAACGCCCGCCACCACGGCATCCATGGTGACGGCGGTTTCACAATCGGGATCGGGGGTCAGCAGCGCCACGTCGTCGGTCAGCCCCAGGGCGCCGGGGTAGCTTTGCGCCAGCGGCGCGAACAGCTCGGCGATGACCTGGAACTCGTCGGGGGCGCCGCTCAAGGGCCGCCTCAGGTCGGCCGCGAGGTGTCGGCCTCGAATTCGTCCGAGCGCAAGACGCGGGCGATTTTGTCGAGAACGGCGTTCACCATCTTCGGCTCGGGGCCGGCATAGAAAGCGTGGGCAACGTCCACGAATTCGGTGATTACCACCCGCGCCGGGGTCTGGGGACGCGCCTTCAGCTCGAAGGCGCCGGCACGCAGGATGGCGCGCAGCACCGATTCCAGGCGATCCACCGTCCAGTCGCGCGCCAGCGCGTGGCCGATCATGTCGTCCAGCAGCCCGCCCTCGGCGGTGGCGCCACGCACCAGCAGGGTCATCAGCTCGCCATCGGGCTCGGCCAGCCGGGTCGGCGGCTCGGCTTCCTGACGCTCGCGGAATTCGGTGATGGCCTCTTCGGCGGTGACGCCGGTGATTTCCATGGAATAAAGCGCCTGCACCGCGGCCAAGCGGGCGGCGGAACGGCGAGTGGCATTGGGATTGGGCTTGCGCACTTGGTTTTTGCTCATCGGGAAAGTTTCAGGGCGCGCTTGAGGTCAAGCATGCGGAGGCAGGCACGCGCCGCCTGCCCGCCCAAATTCTTGCGGGCGGGGTCGGCGCGGTTCAATGCCTGGGCCTCATTGTGGACGGTCAGAACGCCGCTGCCGACCGCGAGGCGATGGCGCACGGCCACTTCGCTGCAGCCGTTCACGCAGGCGGTCGAAACGTGGTGGTAATGGTCGCTTTCGCCGCGAATGGCGGTGCCGAGCACCACGAAACCGTCGTAGCGGATATCGGTGGTGCCCATCTGCTGCGCGGTGGCGAACATTTCCAGGGCGGTCGGCAATTCCAGAACGCCAGGGATGGTGACCTTGTCCCAGGCGGCGCCGGCCACCTCCAGCGCCTGGACGGCACCGGCCAGCAGCATGTCGGCGAGGTGATCGTAGAACCGAGCCTCGATGATCAGGACGCGGGTTTCACTCATGCTCAGGTCCTTTCGAGCCTCAGGTCGCCGGAATCGGGCGTTGTTCGACCACTTCCAGGCCGAAACCCTCGAGGCCGATGATGGTCTTCTTGGTGTTGGACAGCAAAATCATCTCGTGCACGCCCAAATCCAGCAGAATCTGCGCGCCGACGCCGTAATCGCGCAACTCGGCCGGGGCCGGGCGCGAATCCAGCTGCGCCCGCACGCGATCCGACAGACTGGTGGCCCGCGGCTCGCGCACCAGCACCACCACGCCACGGCCATGGGCCGAAATCGTTTCCATGGCGGTATGAAGCTCGCCGGCCTTGCCCGAGCCCTGGTCGCCCAGCACGTCGTCAAGAATGTTGACGGCATGGACGCGCACCATGACCGGCCCGTCGCCGTCGATATTGCCCTTCACCAGGGCGATATGCTCGGCATAGGCAACCTGGTTGACATAGACCACCATGCGCCAGTCGCCGCCCCACTTGGAGGCGAACGGCGCTTCCACCTCGCGGCGAACGATCTTGTCGTGGCGGCGACGATAGGCGATCAGGTCGGCGATGGTGGCGATCTTGAGGCCATGGAACTGCGCGAACTTCACCAGATCGGGCATGCGCGCCATGGTGCCGTCGTCGTTCATGATCTCGCAGATCACGCCCGACGGGTTGAGCCCGGCCAGACGCGAGATATCCACGGCGGCCTCGGTATGGCCGGCGCGCACCAGCACGCCGCCGTCGCGTGCCATCAGCGGGAACACGTGGCCCGGCGTGACGATGTCGTCGCTGCCCTTTTCCGGATCGATGGCCACCTGAATGGTCCGCGCGCGGTCGGCGGCGGAAATGCCGGTGGTCACCCCCTCCTTGGCCTCGATGGACACGGTGAAGGCCGTCTGCATGCGCGTGCCGTTGTCGGCGCTCATGGGCCGAAGGCCAAGGTGTTCGCAGCGGGTGCGGGTCATGGACAGGCAGATCAGGCCACGGCCGTACCGGGCCATGAAGTTGACCGCCTCGGGTGTCGCCATCTGAGCGGGAATGACCAGGTCACCCTCGTTCTCGCGGTCCTCGTCGTCCACCAGGATGAACATGCGGCCCGACCGGGCTTCCTCGATGATCTCTTCGATCGACGACAGGTAATTGTGGTACTCGGACAACGCCACCGGACTAATCCCTTTCCAGAAGGCGCGCAACATATCGCGCGAGCATGTCGATTTCCATATTCACGCGGTCACCTTCGCGCAACAGGCCGAACGTGGTCACAGCCTGGGTATGGGGAATGACATTGATGCCAAAAAGCCGCACGTCAACTTCGTTGACGGTCAGCGACACCCCGTCCAGCGCCACCGAGCCCTTAGGCGCGACGAATTTCGCCAACGCCTCGGGGGCTTCGAAGGTGAAGCGCAAGGATTCGTTCTCGGGCCGGATCGAAACCACGCGGGCGACGCCGTCCACATGACCGGAAACGATATGGCCGCCCAGCTCGTCACCGACCTTGCAGGCGCGCTCCAGGTTGACCTTGGTGCCGGCCTGCCAGTCGCCCAGCGTGGTCTTGGACAGGGTTTCGTCCGACGCCTGAATGACATAGCTGCCAGCGCCCTTTTCGATCACCGTCAGGCAAACGCCGTTATGGGCGATGGACGCGCCGATATCGACGCTTGCCAGGTCATACCGGGTTGCAACCTCGAAACGGGCATCTTGGCCCTGGTCCCGGATAACCCGTCGCACTTCACCGAGATCGGTGACGATGCCTGTGAACATCGGCCCGTACTCCTTAGATTTTTCTGTATATTTCCATCATGTCGTCGGCGACGGGGCAAGCCTCTGCCAGCTCGAAGCGCGGGGTTTGCCCCAAATGGTCCACCCCAAAGCCAACCATGGCCGGCAGGCCATCCCCCCCCATCAGGCGGGCCGAGCGGAACCACACCAGCCGATCCACCAGACCCGCGCGCAGCAGGCCGGCCGACAGGTGGGCGCCACCTTCCACCAGCACCCGGGTCACGCCGCTTTCGGCCAGCGCCACCATGGCGGCGGCAAGGTCGACGGTGCGATCGGGACCCGCCGGCACCTCGACCACATCCACACCGCTGTCCTGGAAGGCCTCGATGCGAGCAGCCGGGCCGTCCTCTAGCGTCAGCAGCCAGGTGGGAATCTCGTTGGCCGTGGTCACCAGCCGGCTGGTCAGCGGCAAGCGCATGCGACCGTCCAGCACCACCCGCACCGGAGAGCGGTCCTCGAGTCCCGGCAGGCGGCAGGTCAGTTCGGGATCGTCGGCCAACACGGTGCCGCTTCCCACCATGATGACGTCATGTTCGGCGCGCAGCAAATGCGCGGCCTGACGGGCGGCCGCGCCGGTGATCCACTTGCTTTCGCCGGAATGGGTGGCGATGCGCCCATCCAGCGTCGAGGCCACCTTCAGGGTGACCAGCGGCCGCCCCTCGCGCTGCACCAGGAAAAAGCCGGCATTGAGCTCGCGCGCCTCGTCGCCGCACAGCCCGACGGACACCTCGATGCCCGCCTGGCGCAGCATGGCGACGCCGCGCCCGGAAACCCTGGGATCGGTGTCCTCGGTGGCGGCGACGACGCGCGCCACGCCGGCCTTGATCAGCGATTCGGCGCAAGGCGGCGTCTTGCCGTGATGGGAACAGGGCTCCAGAGTGACATAGGCGACGCCCCCCCGCGCCGCCTCGCCGGCCATGGCCAGCGCCTCGGTCTCGGCATGGGGACGGCCGCCGGGCTGCGTCCAGCCGCGACCGACGACGCGCCCGTCCTTGACGATGACGCATCCTACCGCGGGATTGGGCCACACATTGCCAAGACCGCGTCGGGCCAAACCCAGCGCGGCGCGCATATGGGCGCGATCCGTATCAGTCGTCGTGGCTGCCACCCACCATCTTTCCCAGGAAATCCTCGAAGTCCTTGGCTTCGCGGAAATTGCGGTAAACCGAGGCGTAACGAACATACGCGACCTTGTCCAGGTCCATCAGCACGTCCATCACCAGTTCGCCGATGTACTTCGACGGCACTTCGTTCTCGCCCATGCTTTCCAGGCGGCGATGGATGCCGTTGACGATGCGCTCGATCTGATCTTCGTCCACCGGGCGCTTGCGAAGGGCGATGCGCAGCGACTTCACCAGCTTTTCGCGGTCGAAGGGAATGCGGCCGCCGTCCTTCTTGATGACCACGAGATCGCGAATCTGCACCCGCTCGAACGTGGTGAAGCGCGAACCGCAGGCCGGACACGACCGGCGCCGGCGGATGGCCGAATTGTCTTCGGTCGGCCGGGAATCCTTCACCTGGGTATCGTCATGACCACAGAATGGACAACGCATCGGATATTTCCCCCTGGAGTGCGGCGCGGGCGCTTCCCCCGAAGCGCCGCGCGCCCACCGCGTTTACGAGTAGATCGGGAAGCGGCGGCAGAGTTCCGCCACTTCCGCCCGCGCCTTCGCCTCGGCGGCGGAGTTGTCCTCGGGGTTGGCGGCCAGACCGTCGAGCACGTCGCCGATCAGCTCACCCACCTTCTTGAATTCCTCGACACCGAAGCCGCGGGTGGTGGCCGCCGGAGTCCCCAGGCGCACGCCCGAAGTGATGGTCGGCTTTTCCGGATCGAACGGGATGCCGTTCTTGTTGCAGGTCATGCCCGCATGTTCCAGGCTGGCTTCCGCCGCCTTGCCGGTCAGCTTCTTGGGACGCAGATCCACCAGCATCAGGTGCGAGTCGGTGCCGCCCGAAACGATGGCGAGGCCGCGACGGACCAGCGTGTCGGCCAGGGCCTTGGCGTTGTCGACCACCTGGCGGGCATAGGCCTTGAATTCGGGCTGCAGCGCCTCGCCGAAGGCCACGGCCTTGCCGGCGATCACGTGCATCAGCGGGCCACCCTGGATGCCGGGGAAAATGGCCGAGTTGATCTTCTTGGCGATCGCCTCGTCATTGGTGAGGATCATGCCGCCACGCGGACCGCGCAGGGTCTTGTGGGTGGTGGTGGTGACCACATGGGCATGGGGGAACGGGCTGGGATAGGCGCCGCCGGCGACCAGACCGGCGAAATGCGCCATGTCCACCATGAACAGCGCGCCCACCTCGTCGGCGATCTTGCGGAACCGGGCGAAGTCGATGACGCGCGGATAGGCCGAGCCGCCGGCGATGATCAGCTTCGGCTTGTGTTCCTTGGCCAGGGCCTCGACCTCGTCGAAATCCACCTGGGCGTCCTGCAGGCGCACGCCGTACTGCACCGCCTTGAACCACTTGCCCGACTGGTTGGGAGCGGCGCCATGGGTCAGGTGGCCGCCGGCGGCCAGGCTCATGCCCATGATGGTGTCGCCCGGCTGGACCAGCGCCATGAACACGCCCTGATTGGCCTGCGAGCCCGAGCTGGGCTGGACGTTGGCGAACTGACAGCCGAACAGCTTGCAGGCGCGCTCGATGGCCAATTGCTCGACCACGTCGACGAACTCGCAGCCGCCGTAGTAACGCTTGCCCGGGTAACCCTCGGCGTATTTGTTGGTGAGCACCGAGCCCTGGGCCTCGAGCACGGCGCGCGAGACGATGTTCTCGGAAGCGATCAGCTCGATCTGATCCTGCTGGCGCTTGAGTTCCTTGCTGATGGCGGCGAAAACGTCTGCGTCACGCTCGGCCAGCGAAGTGCGAAAGAAGGATTCGGTTGCGGTCATCGGAGATCTTTCGTGCAGGTCGTTTGATGGGATCAACGCTCGCCGTTCTCGGCCAGCTTGGCGACACGGCGGGCATGCCGGCCACCTTCGAACTCGGTCGACAGAAAAATATCCAGGCAATCCTTGGCGATTTCCGGACCAACGGTCCGGCCGCCCAGCACCAGGACGTTGGCATCGTTGTGCAAGCGGCACATCCGGGCGCCGTAGGCGTCGTGAACCAGGGCCGCGCGGACGTGAGCGAAACGATTGGCGGCGATGGAAATGCCGATGCCCGAGCCGCACATGAGCACGCCGCGCGCCGCACGGCCGTCGCGCAACGCGTCCGCCATGGCGACCGCGAAATCCGGATAGTCCACCGACTGCGCGCCATCCGTACCCAGGTCGAGCACGGCGAAGCCCCGGCTTTCAAGGTGCTGTGCCAGCAACGTCTTCAGCTCGACGCCACCGTGGTCCGAGGCAAGCGCGATGGTTTCCTTGGTCATAACGAAAAAATCCGCGAGTTCAGGAGAGAACAGGACCGCTAGATACCATATGTCGCCTCAATTTGCCAATGCGGCACCATCTCATGGGCCATGAGCGCAGCGCACAATGCGGCGATGCGAAATACCAGAACCGTTCCAACCAACCATTCCGGATCGCCAAATGAACTTGCGACCATGACACAGACCATTGGGGTATAGGCCTCTCCCTTATGGGGGAAATTTATTGAAAATGGCAGACTTTCAAAGAAATGATTATTCATGCGCCGCAGATAGGAATTGACAGCCAAGATGAGGCGTGCATCATTGATACAGCCTCGGCAAGAACCTTTGCGGACACCCAAATGACTGACATCACCGCCGACAAGACCAATCGCGACGACCTTCTGCGTATGGCCGTCGACGTAGTCGCTGCCTATGTAAGCAAGAACCCCCTGCCCGCCGGCCAAATCCCGGAGGTCATTCATACGGTCTACGCTTCGCTGTCTTCATTGGAAACCGGTGTTCCGGAGGCCAAGTCCGAAGCGCCGAAGCCTGCCGTTCCGGTGAAGAAGTCGGTCACGCCCGACTACATCATCTGCCTGGAAGACGGCAAGAAGCTGAAGATGCTGAAGCGGCATCTGCGCACGACCTACAACATGACGCCCGACGAATACCGGGCCAAGTGGGCGCTGCCGCCGGATTATCCGATGGTCGCCCCCAATTACGCCGCCCAGCGTTCCGACTTCGCCAAGAAGATCGGCCTTGGCCGTAAGGCGGGGGAAGCCGAAGAAAAGCCGACCCGCCGCAAGTCGCGCTAAGATCGGACGGTAGAAATATACAGGGGTCGCACATCTTTGTGCGACCCCTTCGTTATTCAGCGTCCCGCCCCAGCATTCTTGGCAAGCACGTATTCCAGCTTCCTTTGGGCCGTCATCTTCAGCCGCGCCTCGCCGGCGGCGGCATCGCCCACGATCGAGACCTCCGTGCCCGTTTCGGCATCCAGCGCGGACACCTTCACATAGGCGCCAATCCGCCGGAATTCGAACAGAACTTCACGCCTGGTGGCCACCACACCCTCCGTCGTCGAACGTCAACTCATCCGGAACGGCGACAAAGTACCGCGCCACCGAATGGGGCGAAACCTCGTCGAGCGTTGCCGGCTGCCAGTGCGGGCGCCAGTCCTTGTCGACCACGGCAGCCCGAATGCCTTCATAGAAATCCTGCGCCGCCAGGAAAGCGCAGGCCATCCGATATTCCCGGGCAATGGCCTGCTCGAATTCAAGTGTGCGACCTTCCGTCAACTGCTGAAAAATAACCGCCAGACTGGTGGGCGACGCCTTGCTCATGCGTTCATGCGCCTCGACGGCCCAAGGGACCCGCGCGGTCTGAACGTCCGCCATCACCGCGTAGATATCCGGCCCGCCGAAATACGCGTTGATAGCGTCGGCCCTGTCCTGCAGAACGCCAGCAGGAGGGATTTCCTGGGCGCGACCAAGGGTTTCGCGCACCGCCGACCACGGATCGGCGCTGGCAGCTGCCGCAACCAATTCCCCCTTCAACTTGTCGAGGCGGGCCGAAGACACATAATGGGTCGCCAGCCCGGCCCAGATCATGTCGGCCGCCCCCAGCCGGGCGCCGGTCAATCCCAGGTAAAGGCCGACGCGGCCCGGACAGCGCGAGAGGAAGTGGGTGGCGCCCACGTCGGGAAAGAATCCGATCGCAGCTTCGGGCATGGCGAACACCGTTCGCTCGGTCACCACCTGAAACGGCCCGTTGACCGAGAGCCCGGCGCCACCGCCCATGACAATGCCATCCAGCAGCGCCACATATGGCTTGGCAAGGCGGTGGATCAGGCGATCAAGAGCGTACTCGGCCCGGAACAGCGAACGATTGGCCGCAACCTTGTCCCGCCCATCCCAAACCACGCGAATATCGCCGCCGGCGCTGAAGGCGCGACCGCCCGCGCCCTCGACCACGATCGCGCCCACCCCATCGTCGGCCAGCCATTCGGTCAATTGACGGTGCAATGCCGGAAACTGCGCGGGTCCCAGCGCATTCAACACATGCGGGCGATTAAGGCGGATACGGGCCAGTGCCCCATGGCGAGAAAATTCGGTTTCCAATGCCCCCTCCACAATAATCCATAAAACCTATGGTCTTTTATGATTGACAGCAAATTCAGTGTGTGAAATTTTTCAATTTGCCCACGCGGCGGTTCGGTACAACCCTGTGGCCTTTCCATCGCCTCGCCACCAGCCGTAGAGCGCGTTTTTATAACAGGAGACCAAAGCATGTCCGTGAAGAGTGTTCATCCTGAAACCCTGGTTCTCCACGCCGGCTATCGCAGCGATCCCACCACCAACTCGGTCGCGGTTCCGATCTATCAGACCACGTCGTACCAGTTCCGCGACGCCGAGCACGCCGGCAACCTCTTCGCGCTCAAAGAGCTGGGCAACATCTACACCCGCATCATGAACCCGACCACCGACGTGCTGGAACAGCGCCTGGCTGCCCTGGAAGGCGGCGTCGCGGCGCTGGCGCTGTCGTCGGGTCAGGCGGCCAGCACCTTCGCCATTCTGAACGTGGCCCAGGCCGGTGACAACTTCGTCACCTCGACCGACCTGTACGGCGGCACCTGGAACCTGTTCGCCAACACCTTCAAGCAGTTGGGCATCGAGGCCCGCTTCGTCGATCCGGCCGACCCCGAGGCCTTTGTCCGCGCCACCGACGAGCGCACCCGCGCCTGGTACGCCGAAACCCTGCCCAATCCCAAGCTGCAGGTGTTCCCCATCGCCGAGGTCGCCAAACTGGCCGACAAGGTCGGCGTGCCGCTGATCATCGACAACACCGCCGCCCCGATCATCGCCAAGCCCATCGAACAGGGCGCCCATATCGTGGTCTATTCGACCACCAAGTATATCGGCGGTCACGGCACCTCCATCGGCGGCGCCATCGTCGATAGCGGCAAGTTCGACTGGGAAAAGCATGCCAAGCGGTTCCCGCTGTTGAACGAACCCGACCCCAGCTATCACGGCGCCGTCTGGACCCAGGCCGTCAAGCCGCTGGGTCCGATCGCCTATATCATCCGCGCCCGCGTCACCCTGCTGCGCGACATCGGCGCCGCCATCAGCCCGTTCAACGCCTTCCAGGCCATCCAGGGGCTCGAGACGCTGCCGCTGCGCATTCGCGCTCACAACCAGAATGCGCTGGCGGTGGCCGAGTATCTGTCGAAGCACCCCAAGGTGACTTCGGTCATCCACCCCAGCCTGCAGACCGGCGAGCCCCGCCGTCGCGCCGACGCCCTGCTGAAGGGTGGCTATGGCGCCCTGCTGGGCTTCGAGCTCAAGGGCGGCGTCGAATCCGGCAAGCGGTTCATCGACGCGCTGCAGCTGTTCTATCACGTGGCCAATATCGGTGACGCCCGCTCGCTGGCCATTCATCCCGCCAGCACCACGCACTCGCAGCTGTCGGCCGAAGACCAGTTGGCCTCGGGCGTGACCCCCGGCTACGTGCGCCTGTCCATCGGCATCGAGCACATCGACGACATCATCGCCGATCTGGCCCAGGCTCTCGAGCAAGCCTGATCAGTTTCTGTGGTTACGCGGGGCCGGCCTTGAAAAAGGCCGGCCTTTTGCGTTCATGGAGAATTGTTCACTGGCGGCTGCGGCTTGGTTGTGCCATGTCCGTAAACCGCTGATCGTAGCGCCATCGGGCGCCCCATAATCAACAGGAGATCGGACCGTGCCTTCGTTTCTGCCTCATGCCGAGTTTCCCCATACCCGCATGCGCCGTGTCCGCAGGCACGATTGGTCGCGCCGGTTGGTGGCGGAAAACCGGTTGACGGTGGATGACCTGATCTGGCCGGTCTTCGTGGTGGAAGGCACCGGCGTTCGCCAGGAGATTGCGTCCATGCCGGGCGTCCAGCGCCTGTCGGTGGATTTGCTGGTGGAAGCCGTGCGGGAAGCGGCCGATTTGGGCATTCCCGCCATCGCCCTGTTTCCCTCGGTCGATCCGGCGCTTAAGACTCCGGATGCCCGCGAGGCCTGGAACCCCGGCAACATCGTCTGCCGCGCCGTGCAGGCCATCAAAAAGGCTGTCCCGCAGATGGGCATCATCTGCGACGTGGCGCTGGACCCGTTCAATTCCGACGGCCATGACGGCATCGTCCGCGATGGCGTGGTGGTGAACGACGAATCGGTCGAGGCTTTGTGCCGCATGGCGGTGGCCCAGGCCCAGGCCGGCTGCGATATCCTGGCGCCGTCGGATATGATGGATGGCCGCATTCGTGCTATGCGGGTGGCGCTGGATCAGGCCAGCCTGCAGGACGCGCAGATCCTGTCCTACGCCGCCAAATACGCTTCGGCCTTCTACGGCCCGTTCCGCGACGCAGTCGGTTCCGGTTCCGCCCTCAAGGGCGACAAGAAGGGTTACCAGATGGACCCGGCCAACACCGAGGAAGCCCTGCGCGAGGTGGCGCTGGACATCCAGGAAGGCGCCGACATGGTGATGGTCAAGCCGGGCCTGCCCTATCTGGATGTCATCCGCCGGGTCAAGGACGCCTTCGGCGTTCCCACCCTCGCCTATCAGGTGTCGGGCGAATACGCCATGATGAAGGCCGCCGCCCAGAACGGCTGGCTGGACTGGAACCGGGTGATCGTCGAAAGCCTGATAGGCTTCAAGCGCGCGGGCTCGGACGCCATCCTGACCTACACCGCCGTCGAGGTCGCCCGGCTGCTGTCGAAGGGCTGACACCAGAAAGGCCGAGGCTTACCACCTCGGCCTTTTGCTTTGCGGGGCCTTATTTGCCCGCGCCGTTCTTCAGGCGCCATTCGGCCAGGTACGGGATGACCATCACCACCAGCATGGCGGCCCAGACCAGCATTTCCCCGTTGGCATAGGAAATGGCCACCAGCAGCGGGAACTGTTCAGCGAAGGTCTTGTGCATGGCCTGGAAATCCTCGCCCACATAAAGAGCAAGCGATTCCGACAGCGGCGCCAGCACCACCGCCAGCGCCAGACCGATGGTCATTTCCCGCCCGGCGGCACGGCGCGGCACGGCATCGCCCGAGAACAGACGGCCAATGGCGAACGCCTTCTGCCACGGCAGACCCAAAACCCACATGCGGATCAGCGCCCAGGCGGTGACGCCCAGGCATGGCACCAGGAATTCCAGATTGGGAATGTCGCGATAGCGGCCGTTGAAGAACAGCAGCATGGTCACCGCCCAGGCACAGACCCCGTAGAAAATCGTCAGACCTTCAGCCCAGCGGCTGGTGACCAGCGGCGTGCCGATGCGCAACGACACCGCCACGGTACGGAACAGAATGCCGGCGAACGCCACGTGCAGGGCAATGCGGATCGCCGTCAGCAGGTCGCGGATGAACGGCTCCACGGACAGCCACAGCTTCGAGCCGGGCAGCAGCATGGCCGCCAGCCAGATCATCCGGTCGCTGTCGCGCGTGAGCCACGCATTGGCCGCCTGCCAGACCACGAAGGTCGCGATCAGCTGCGCGAAGGCGGCAATCACCAGCGCACGGCCCGGCGTGTAATCCCCGGCGCGGCGCAGGAACAGCAGGGCTGCCAGCGCGCCCAGCACGGCGGCGAACGCCCCCTGTTTGGCCCATGACGGGTTTTCCTGCACCGGACCGGACATGGAGAATTTCACGTCGCGGTCCACGTCCACCACCCCCCAGAACGCGCCCACGGTCCCTTCCAGCTTGGCCTTCCACGGCTGATCGAACGCCTCGACCACATTGTAATCGAAGCCGTTTTCCTTCGACACCTTTGCCAGGGTGCGCACGAACTTGGCCGCGCTTTCCATGTTGACCGCCGCCGGGCCGCGGTTGCGGCCCTTGGTCGGCCAGCCGGCTTCACCGATCAGGATGGGCTTGCCGGGGAACTTCTCCTGCATCATGCGGTAGATTTTGACGATGTGCTCGGCCGCCCCTTTAACGCCGATGGGCTCGTCCTCCCAATAGGGCAGGATGTGGATGGTGATGAAATCCACTTCCTTCGCCACTTCCGGATAGCGCAGGTAGAATGCCCAGACGTCGGCATAGGACACCGGCTGCTTCACCGCCGCACGCACTTTGCGGATATAGGCGATCAGTTCGTCGGGCTTGAGGTCCTGGCGCAGCAGCACCTCGTTGCCGACGATCACCCGCTTGATGGAATCGGGATACTGGTTGGCGGCGGCGATCAGGTTGTCGACCTCGGCCGCGTTCACGTCCAGCTTCTTGCCCAGCCAGGCCGAGTGCGTCACCTCGATGCCGTACTTGCGGGCCAGTTCGGGCACGATCTCCATGCCCTCGCGCGCCGTGTAGGTGCGCACGCCGCGGGCGACGCCCACCAGGCTTTTCAGATCCTCGTCGATCTGCGCCGGCGGCGGATAATCCTTGGAAATCGGGCTCTGGCCGCGCCGGAACGGCGCGAACGACACCGACGGGAAAGGCTCGTTGAAGGCCAGCTCCACCGGCACCGGGCGGTTGAACCACCACCAGCCGGCAAGGCTGGCAAAGGCGGTGACGACGACAAACAGAAGCACGGAAGGAATGCGCATGGAATCGGGCCCTTGAGTCGCCGCAAACGGCAGCCCGTCATACTAGATTTCTTCCACCTCGACCACACCCGAGACCGACCGCAACGCGTTCATGAAACCGGGATTGAGCTGGATGGTGCGCTCGACCGCCAGTTCCACCTCACGCTTGTCCATCAGGGCGACGATGAGGATGCGGTTGCGCCCCCTGCCCTCCTTGTTGACCAACTGCGCCAGGGTCGCCAGCGGGGCTTCGTCGCGAACGAAGATCCTCAGACCAGCGGCGGCGCGGGCGGCTTCCTGATCCAGCGACGCGATGCGCTGGCAGGTCAGGCGCAGTTGCTCGTCCTCCAGCTTGGCGTCCACCTCCAGCAGCAACGGCCCGCCGGCCTCGAGCAATTCGCGCGAGGCGGCCAGGGTTTCCGAGAATACCGTCACCTCGAACATGCCCGACGAATCGGACAATGTCAGGAAGGCATAGCGGCTGCCCTTGGCGGAAGTCCGTTCCTGCTTGGCCAGCAACGACCCTGCCAGCTTGACCCGCCCCTTGCCGCCGGCCTGAAGGTGGCCGGGCAGTTCCGCGATCTTGATCACGCCCAGGCGCTTCAGGCTCTTGGAAAAGGCGTCCAGCGGGTGGGCCGACAGGTAGAAGCCGATGGCGTCGAATTCCTGGCTTAGCTTTTCGTGCGGCGACCAGTCGGCGGCGTTTTCCAGTTTCGGAGCCGGCGCGATGTTGCCGCCCAGCAAGCTCATCTGGCTGGAGTCCCGCTGCTGTGCCTCGGCGGCGCCGTAACGAAGCAACGGCTCGCAGTTCTTGAACACCTTGCCCCGGTTCTTTTCCAGGCTGTCGAACACGCCGGCGCGCACCATGTTTTCCATCTGACGGCGATTGAGCTGCTTGGTGTCAAGCCGGCGGGCGAAGTCGAAAAGATCCTTATAGGGACCGTTTCGGTCGCGTTCCTCGACGATCTGGCGGCAGGCGCCCTCGCCCACGTTCTTCAGGGCGGCAAGGGCATAGCGCACGGCCAGTGAGCCGTCAGCCAGCTTTTCCACCGAGAAATCCGGCCGCGACTTGTTGATGTCCGGCGGCAACAGCTTGATTTTCAGGCGATCCAGTTCCTGCCTCGACGAATTGAGCTTGTCGGTGTTGCTCATTTCGTAGGTCATGGTGGCCGCCATGAACTCGGCCGGATGGTTGGCCTTCAGCCACGCGGTCTGATAGGCGATCAAGGCATAGGCGGCCGCGTGCGACTTGTTGAAGCCGTATTCGGCGAATTTGGCCACCTTGTCGAAAATGGTCGAGGCCTGCTCGGGGTTGACGCCGCGCGCCGCCGCACCGTCCACGAACAGCTTGCGCTGGGCCTCCATCTCCTCGCGGATCTTCTTGCCCATGGCGCGGCGCAGCAGATCGGCGCCGCCCAGCGAATAGCCGGCCAGAACCTGGGCCAGCTGCATCACCTGCTCCTGGTACACCATGATCCCGAAGGTTTCCTTCAGGATCGGTTCCAGCAGCGGGTGCATGTAGTCTGGCTCTTCGCGCCCATGCTTACAGGCAATGTAGCGCGGGATCTGATCCATCGGACCCGGACGATAGAGCGCCACCACGGCGATCAGGTCTTCCAGGCGGTTGGGGTGCATCTTGCGCAGCACGTCGCGCATGCCCGCGCTTTCCAACTGGAACACGCCGGCGGTGTCGCCCCGGGTCAGCAGTTCGTAGGTCAATTGATCGTCCAGCGGCAGCGCCGAAAGATCGACGTCTATCCCCTTGGATTTCTTGATGTGCTTGACGGCGGTAACCATCACCGTCAGCGTTTTCAGGCCCAGGAAGTCGAACTTGATCAGGCCGGTCGATTCCACCCACTTCATGTTGAACTGGGTCACCGGCATGTCCGAACGCGGGTCTCGGTACAGCGCCACCAGTTGCTCCAGCGGACGGTCGCCGATCACCACGCCGGCGGCATGGGTGGAGGCGTGGCGGTAAAGGCCCTCCAGCTTCATGGCGATGTCGATCAGGTGGCGAACCGTTTCGTCGCTTTCGCGCGCCTCCTTCAGCAGCGGCTCGATCTCCAGCGCCTGCTCCAGCGTCACCGGATTGGCCGGATTGTTAGGCACCATCTTCGAGATGCGGTCGACCTGACCATAGGGCATCTGCAGCACGCGGCCGACGTCGCGCAGCACCGCTCGCGCCTGCAGCTTACCGAAGGTGATGATCTGGGCCACGTGGTCGTAGCCGTACTTCTTTTGCACGTACTTGATCGTCTCTTCGCGCCGGTCCTGGCAGAAGTCGATATCGAAGTCGGGCATGGAAACGCGTTCGGGGTTCAGGAATCGCTCGAACAGCAAGCCAAAGCGCAGCGGATCAAGGTCGGTGATGGTCAGCGCCCACGCCACCGCCGAACCGGCGCCCGAGCCACGGCCCGGACCGACGGGAATGTCGTGCGCCTTGGACCATTGGATGAAGTCGGACACGATCAGGAAGTAGCCGGGAAAGCCCATCTGCTCGATGATGCCGATCTCGTATTCGATACGCTCGCGGTACGGCTTGGCCGCGTGCTCACGTTCCTCTTCCGTCATGCCGGGCTGGAAGACGTGCTTTTCCAGCCGCATTTCCAGGCCTTCCCAGCACTTCTTGCGCAACACCTCGGGTTCGGTCATGCCGTCCATGTGAAAAGGCGGCAGCAGCGGCTTGCGCTTGGTGACCATGTAGGCGGTGCGGCGAGCCACCACCAGGGTGTTGTCGCACGCCTCGGGCAGGTCGGCGAACAACTCGCGCATTTCGGCCGGCGATTTGAAATAGTGTTCCGGGGTCAGCCGGCGGCGTTCGTCCTGCGCCACATAGGCGCCTTCGGCGATGCAGATCAGCGCGTCATGCGCCTCGTACATGCCGCGATCGGCGAAATAGGGCTCGTTGGTGGCCACCAGCGGCAGATCGTGCTTGTAGGCAAGGTTCACCAGCGCCGGCTCGATCCGGTCTTCCGCTTCCAGCCCATGCCGCTGCAATTCCACATACAGCCGACCGGGAAAGGCCTGGGCCAAACGTGCCAGGGCGATTTCCGCCTTTTCGTTCTGCCCTTCCGTCAACAAACGGTTGACGGGGCCGATCATGGCGCCGGTCAGCAGGATCAGGCCCGCCGACAGCGTTTCCAGGTCGCGAAAGGAAATCTGGGGCGTCTCGCCCGAGGCGGTTTCCAGATAGGCCCGCGACACCAGCTTCATCAGGTTGGCGTAGCCGGTTTCGGACTGGCATAGCAGCACGATCCAATCGGGCTCGGGCCGCCGCCCGTCCTTGGACGGCGCCTCGCCCTCGCGCCGCAACGCCAACTGACAGCCGATGATGGGCTGAACGCCCGCGTCGGCGCACGAGGTGGAAAATTCCAGCGCCCCGAACAGGTTGCCGGTATCGGCGATGCCGACGGCGGGCATGGCCATCTTTTCGCACAGCTTGACCAGCTGCTTGATCTTGATGGCGCCTTCGGACAGCGAATAGGCGGTGTGGACGCGAAGATGGACGAAATCTGAATGTATAGGCATG
Source organism: Magnetospirillum sp. (assembly GCA_035298685.1). GTDB lineage: Bacteria > Pseudomonadota > Alphaproteobacteria > Rhodospirillales > Magnetospirillaceae > Magnetospirillum. The sequence goes on from DATGXU010000067.1 coordinate 16,536, forward strand.
GCCCGGTCATGATGCCGGGGATGGGCCCTCAAGAGCAACAGCGTCCTTCCAGAAGGTATCCAGATCGGCCTTCACCATCTCGACGACCTCGCGGTCCAGCTTGCCGCCGAACACCATGCCATCCAGAATGGCAACGATTTCCGGCGGGGCCAGCGGCTGGCGATAGGGCCGGGTCTGCGCCAAGGCCTGCAGGACGTCGGCCACCGCGATGATGCGGGCTTCCAGCGGCAACTTGCCGTTCTCCACATGGAACGGATAGCCGTGGCCGGAAACGTATTCGTGATGGAACGCCGCCCACTGGGCCACCGGCCCATCGCCAAAGGCGCGACGCAGCACCTCGTAGGTGTCGAAGGCGTGCCGCGCCATGCGGCGGCGCTCTTCAGCCGTCAACGGCCCCTGCTTGTCCAGCAACTCGTCGGGAATGCGCAACTTGCCGACGTCGTGCAGAAGGGCCGCCACCTCCATCACGTCCAACGTGGCCGGCGGCAATCCGGCCTGGGCGCCCAGACGGCGGGCCACCCGGGCAACGCCCATGGAATGACGTTCGGTAAATGGGCTCTTGGCGTCGATGATGTGCCCGAACATCCGCGCCAGGCCTTTGATTTCCGCCGGGGAAAGCGGTATGGGCTGGGCGTCGCTCAGCATTTCGCGCACACGTTCGCGCAGGGCGGGTTCTTCCTGCACGAACCAGAACGCCTCACGAAGCGCCTGCTCGCGGAATACCGTCATAAGCTCGGGAGCGAAATGACTGCATTCGTAACGGGACAGGACATCGACGACCGCCCTGCCCTCGGCCACGCCGCGCGCCCGCACGGCGTCGGCGCGATCCACCAGATAGATCAGGTTGGCGGCCAGCGCCACGTCCGGGTCCACCCCACGATGACGCAGATGAGCCCACGGCGTGTGATGTTCCAGCACGATGGGGGCCAGATGCGCCAGCGGCGGCACCGACCCCAGATAGGCGAAGCCGCGCTCGCAATGGGCGTGCTCGCCTTCCCACATGATCTCGTTGACCAGGGCGCGATGCTCGCGGGTCGAGGAAACCCCGCAATCATGCATCAACCCGGCCTGCACAAGCTGATGGCGGCGCGGCGGCGACCACTCCAGCGCGTCGGCGCACATGGCGGCCATCAGGGCGACGCGGTGGGCATGCCCGGTTTCGTCCACGCCGATGAAATCCAGGGCGTCGGAAAGGGCGAGAATGACGCGGTCGAGATCGACGGCCATATTCTCGGGGACGGCGGCAGCAGCGGGTGTCATGGCCGGCCTCCTTGGTTGTCCCCAGTATAGCGCAATTCAGGCCGATGATCAGCGTCTACGCTTTGTGCCCGGCCAATCCATGTATTCACTTGGCCGCTTGCGCGCTCGTCCACCGACAGGCCGGCGATCAGGGCCGGCTGCCGACGGAACAAGCATCCAGGTCCTCACTCATACCGCAGGGCTTCGATGGGATCGAGGTTGGCGGCGCGCCAGGATGGCGGCAAGGTGGCGATGAAGGCGATCGCCAGCGACAGAACCACCACCCCCACCACCTGCAGCGGCTGGACCTGGGACGGGAGGTTGGCAAGGAAAGCGATCTCGGGCGACATGGCGCCGCCCGCCAACCGTTGCAGGACCGACTTGATGGTTTCGACGTTGGTGGCAAGCCCCAAGCCCAAAACAAGGCCGGCCAAGGTGCCGCCCATACCGACGCTGCCGCCGGCCAGCAGGAAGATGCGCAGGATCGAGCCCCGGCTGGCGCCCATGGTGCGCAGGATGGCGATGTCCGAGCCCTTTTCCTTCACCAGCATGCTGAGCGAGGCGATCACGTTGAACGCCGCGACGACGACGATCAGCAGCAGCAGCACGAAGGTGACGTCGCGTTCGACGTCAAGCGCCGAGGCGATGGCCTTGTTCACCTGGCGCCAATCCTCGACCTTGGCGCCGCCGGCCAGCGGCTCGATGGCGCGGCGCACCTGCTCGATGGTTTCCACGTCGTCCACCATCACATCCAGGCGGGTGACGGCGTCGCCGGTGGAAAAATAGGCCTGGGCATCCTCGAGTCCCATATAGATCAGGCGAGCGTCCCACTCGAACATACCGACCGAGGACAGCCCCGCCACCGGCAACGTCCGCGAGCGCGGCACCAGCGGTACGCCTGCGGAACGATCGATCTTGGGCGAAATCAACGTCAGCGGATCGCCGACCCCCAACCCCAACCGGTTGGCCAGTTGGGCGCCGACGACAAGCTCGCCATTGGCCAGGCCGTCGATCCCCTGCAAACTCAGCGACGGCCCCACCACCGGCCGGTGGACAAGGTCGTCGGGGATCATGCCGCGTACCAGCGCCGCCATGGCCTGGCCGCCGGAACTGGCCATCACCTGGCCTTCCACCACCGGAGAAACCGAAACGACCCCGGAAATCTGGCGCACCTTGTCGGCAAGCTGCCGGTAATCGACAAGACGGCCGCCCTCTCCCTCGATCACCAGATGGCCGTTGACGCCGATCATGCGGGCGATCAGTTCCCCGCGCATGCCGTTCATCACCGACATCACCACGATCAGGGCGGCAACACCCAAGGCAATGCCGACCAGCGAGAAGCCGGCGGTGACGGAAATCAGCGTTTCGCGGCGCCGGGCACGCAAATAGCGGAAGGCGACCATGCGTTCGAACGCGGATATCATGGTCAGGCCCCCTGCACCACCGGAACCAACTGTCCGTTGTCCATGCGCACCACCCGGTCCATGCGCAGCGCCAGGTCTGGATTGTGGGTGGCGATCAGCGCGGCCACGCCGGTCGAGCGCACCAGTCCAATCAGCTCGCGGAACACGCCTTCGGCGGTATGGGGGTCAAGATTGCCGGTCGGTTCGTCGGCCAGCAGCACCCGGGGACTGTTGGCGAGCGCGCGGCAAATGGCCACGCGTTGCTGCTCGCCGCCCGACAACTGGCCGGGGCGATGATCCGCCCGCGCCTTCAGGCCCATGCGCTCCAGCAGTTCCAGGCCCCGCTCGACCGCCTTGGGCTTGGGCTTGCCGGCGATCATCTGCGGCAGCACCACATTCTCGATGGCGGAAAATTCGGGCAGCAGGTGGTGGTACTGGTAGACGAAGCCGAGATGAGTGCGCCGCAACTGGGTCCGGCGGTCGTCGCCCAGCTTGCCGCAGGCGTCGCCCCCCAGCCAGACCTCGCCTTCGTCGGGGCGTTCCAGCAGACCGGCGATGTGCAGCAGCGTCGATTTGCCGGCCCCCGAGGGGCCGACCAGGGCGACGATCTCGCCCGGCATGATCGACAGATCGGCGCCGTTCAGCACATGCAGAACGTCCTTTCCCTGGGCGAAGGACCGCTTGACCGACTGAAGCCGCAAACCGGCGGGACTATTCATAACGGAGGGCCTCTACCGGATCGAGATTGGCGGCGCGCCAGCTGGGATAGATGGTGGCGGCGAAGGACAGCCCCAGCGCCATCAGCACCACGGCGATCACCTCGCCGGGATCGACGCGGGCAGGCAGCTGGGTGAGGAAATAGATTTCGGCGTTGAAAAGCTCGCGGCCGATGATGGACTGAATGACCTGGCGGATGCTTTCGATGTTGAGCGCGAACCAAACGCCCAGCAAGGTGCCGAACAGCGTGCCCACCACGCCCACCGAGGCGCCGGACAGGAAGAAGATGCGCATGACCATGGCGCGGGTCGCCCCCATGGTGCGCAGAATGGCGATGTCGCGGCCCTTGTCCTTCACCAGCATGATCAGCGACGAGATGATGTTGAACGCGGCGACCAGAATGATCAGCGTCAGAATCAGGAACATGACGTTGCGTTCCACCTGAATGGCGCTGAAGAAACTGGCATTGGCCTGCTGCCAGTCATAAATGCGCGCGTTGCCGCCGGCGGCACGATAGATGGCGACCCGCAGGTTGGGCACGTTGTCGGGATCGTCGACGAAGACCTCGATTTGGCTGACCGCGTTGGGCAGCCGGAAATAGGTCTGCGCAGCTTCCAGCGGCATGAAGATGAAGCCGGAATCGTATTCGTACATGCCGATGTCGAAGGTACCGGCGATGCGATAGCCGCGCATGCGCGGCACCATGCCAAACGCCGTGGCGTTGCCCTTGGGCGCAATCAGGGTGATGGTGTCGCCCACCTTCAGACCCAGCTTTTCCGCCAGCCGATGGCCGATCAGAACCGAGTTTCCCGCGCGGAAATCTTCGGCCGCCCCCTTCAGCCCCTTGCGGATGATGTCGCGCCCCAGCAGATCGTCGGGGCGCACGCCGCGAATGATGGTTCCCGAGGACCCGGCGGCCGAGCTTGCCATCGCCTGCCCTTCCACCGTGGGAATGGCATGGCTGACGCCGGGTATCCTGCGGATCGCCTCGGCCAACGGATCGAAATCGGTCATCAGCGGACCGGCGGCATAAACGCCCATGTGCCCGTTGACGCCCAGGATGCGCGACAGCAGCTCCTGGCGAAAACCGTTCATCACGGCCATCACCACGATCAAAGTCGCCACCCCCAGGCCGATGCCCAATAGAGAGAACCCGGCGATGACGGAAACGAACCCCTCCCGGCGGCGGGCTCGCAGGTAGCGGAACGCCACCATTCTCTCGAAGGCATCGAACAAGGGCGGTGTTCCTCAGGCGGTCAGACGGGCCAGCGCGGCTTCCACCGACAGTTCGACCTTTTCACCGGTGTGGCGGTTCTTCAACTCGACCACGCCGGCGGCGACACCCTTGGGGCCGGCGACCAGCTGCCACGGCAGGCCGATCAGGTCCATGTCGGCGAACTTGACGCCGGCACGCTCGTCGCGGTCGTCGTACAGAACCTCGACGCCCTGTTCCGACAGGATGCGGTAAAGGTCTTCGCAGACCTTGTCGCAATTGGCCTCGCCGGCCTTCAGGTTGATCAGGCCCACCTTGAACGGCGCCACCGCCTCGGGCCACTTGATACCGCGATCGTCATGATAGGCTTCGATGATAGCACCCATCAGGCGCGACACGCCGATGCCGTACGACCCCATCTCAACGGTGACCGGGTTGCCGTCGGGGCCGGCGACCACGGCGCCCATGGCCTTGGAATACTTGGTGCCGAAATAGAAGATGTGGCCCACCTCGATGCCGCGCGCCACCTTCAGGCGATCGGCCGGCGGGCACTCGGCGGCATTGGGGTCGTGCTTTTCGTCGGTGACGGCGTACAGCTTGGACAGCGCCTCGAGGTCGATGGCGTCCTTGGCCGCCAGTTCCTCGTAAGCGACGTCGTAATAGACGCCCGATTCGCCGGTTTCGGCCAGAACATGGAACTCGTGGGTCAGGTTGCCGCCGATGGCACCCGAATCGGCAGCCATGGGAATGGCGGTCAGGCCCATGCGCTTGAAGGTCTTCAGATAGGCGTTGAACATCGCCTCGTAAGACCGCTTGGCACCTTCGAAATCGATGTCGAACGAATAGCTGTCCTTCATCAGGAACTCGCGGCCGCGCATGACGCCGAAGCGCGGGCGCACCTCGTCGCGGAACTTCCACTGGATGTGATAGAGGATCTTGGGAAGCTCGCGATAGCTTTTGACGTTGTCGCGGAAGATCTGGGTGATCAGTTCCTCGTTGGTCGGGCCGTACAGCATCTCGCGGTCATGGCGGTCGGTGAACCGCAGCATTTCCTTGCCATAGGCGTCATAGCGACCGCTTTCCCGCCAGATTTCCGCCGACTGGATGGTCGGCATCAGCAGTTCCTGAGCGCCGGCCGCATCCTGCTCCTCGCGCACGATCTGCTCGATCTTCTTCAGCACGCGCCAACCCAAGGGCAGCCAGGTGTAGATCCCCGACGCCGACTGGCGGATCATGCCGGCGCGCAGCATCAGGCGATGCGAGGCGATCTGGGCCTCGGCCGGAGTCTCCTTGAGAGTCGGCAGGAAATAGGTGGACAGGCGCATGGCATCCTCGGGTCAGGCAGGGGAAACGAAAAATGGCGCGGCGGCGGACCCGCCCCGCTTAACGGGTGCCGACTTTAGGCAAAGCCTGCGGGGATGACAAGCGGCCGGGCGACTCGGCGGCAAGCGATTTCAGCGCACGCCGCGCCGATTGCAGGCGTTGGCCAATTCCTCCTGCTCGGGCGAGGTCAGCGGGCGGTCATTGAAGGTGAACGTGCCTTTTGCCATGTCGAAACGAACGGTGCCCAGCACCGCCTGCGAATCGCCGGCGCCGCGTTTTGCATATGTGGCACCCTGCATGGGCTTGATCGCCAGCGGAATTTCCAGGACGTCGGGAATCAGCCCCGGAATGGCGTCGGCGCCGCTGCCGGGGATGTCGGCGGGCGCAACCGCACGGCCGGCGGCGTCCACCCCCGGCTTATAGGCGACGTCGGCCGACGGAACGTGCCGCAACAGACGTGAACAATCGGTCTTGGTGATGACGATGCGGATGGGCGGATAGGACACCTCGTCCTCGGCGCGCGCGGCCAGCCCCATGCACAACATTGTTGCTATCGAGATGGCGGTAACGTGGTTCATTTGCCCCTCCTTCTCCGCACGCTGTTCAACCCTGCCATGCAACAATGTCGGCCGAAACAGCCATTCACAGCGAAGTTACCCACCATTCACGAAATTTTGAAAAAAAAAGATGGTGACTTGGGTTACGAAATTGCGTAATGTTCTTTCAAGCCCAACACGGGACGGGGTAGACCGAAAAAATGGCACCCCCAAGCGGCTCAAGTTTAGGGAGGAGTCGCCGGCGACCGCCAGGCGCGGAGACGCAGGGAATGGCAAGATCAGGGCGCTGATCTTGCCATTTTGCATTTCCGGGTCAGCCACCGCCGTCATTATGCATCCAAGGTGGTCGGGCCGCCAAGATCCGTGCATGGACCGGACATTGGGGATTGTGCGCGCCGGGCAAGATGCCGATGCTCATCAAGAATTCGTTGACCACCTCGCCGCCCATGAACTTGAAGGTTCGGCGGAACAAAGCCACCCATTCGTTCTTGGGGCGGGGATGGTGCGCCGATATCCAGCGCGCGAACGACCCGTAATCGCGGCGCAACTGTCGCAGCCGGCGGGCATTTTCGATAATGGCGTCGATCTTGCGGCGGTTGCGGATGATGGCGGCGTCAGCCAAAAGGCGCTCGCGCTCGGCCTCGCCATATTCGGCGACCACGTCCACGTCAAAGCCGTCGAAGGCGGCCACCAGGGCCGGGCGTTTCTTCAGCACAATCAGCCAGGACAGCCCGGCCTGAAAGATTTCGAGCGCCAGACGTTCGAACAGCGCCCGTTCGTCGTCGATGGGAAAGCCGTATTCGCGGTCATGATAGGGACCGTGAAAGGGATGGCCGGGCGCGACCTCGCAATACCAGTTCATGGCGGTTTCCGTCCAGGCGTCCGCACGCGGGCCACCCGGACGGTGAACCTGCGGCCGATCAGGCTTGTTCCAGCTCGACCAGCGTGCCGAAGAAATCCTTGGGGTGCAAGAACAGCACCGGCTTGTCATGGGCGCCGATCTTCGGCTCGCCATCGCCCAGAACGCGGGCACCTTGCGCCTTCAACTGGTCGCGGGCGGCGTAGATGTCTTCGACCTCGTAGCAGATGTGGTGAATGCCGCCCGAGGGGTTCTTTTCCAGGAAGGCGCCGACCGGGGACTTCTCGCCCATGGGATGCAGCAGTTCGACCTTGGTGTTGGGCAGTTCGACGAAGACCACGGTCACACCGTGGGCCGGCTGCGGAACGGGGGCGGAAACCTTGGCGCCCAGGGTATCACGATACAGCTTGGTGGCGGCTTCCAGGTCCGGCACGGCAATGGCGACGTGGTTAAGCTTACCGATCATCGGGTCCTCGTCAGGGTTGTTTGCAGGACGCCGTTATAGCACGACGTCCGACGGGGGAAAATGCGCCGGTCACCGACTTTTATAGACTTGCGCACCGCTTCCCTAAGGACTACCACTGGTCTTCCCGTCGATTCTGCTTCAGAGAGGCTGCGGAGAACGCCCGTGCAGGACCCATCGCTCGACTCCGAAATACGCGCGCCCGCGCAGGACACGTTGTTGTTCGGGGCAGAGATGAGCGTTTGGACCAAGCTGTTCAACGGCGCGATCCTTGCCGTCCTGATCGTTATCGCGGTCACCAATGTCTGGCTGATGAGCTCGCTTCCCCGCATCGAGGGGCGCGTTCCCATCAAGGGGCTGGAGCTGCCGGCCACGGTGGCGCGCGACACCGTCGGCGTGCCCCGGGTGGCCGCGCGATCGCTCCGCGACGCCTATTTCGCCATCGGCTGGACCCATGCGCAGGACCGCCTGTGGCAGATGGAATTGCAGCGCCGCACCGGCGCCGGGCGATTGGCCGAGATCGTGGGCGAAGCCGGCTTGGCCAACGACCGCTTCATGCGCACGCTTGGTCTGACCGCCGTCGCCAAGGCCAATCTGGAAAAGCTGGACAAGCCCACGCGCGACGCCCTGCAGGCCTATGCCGACGGCATCAACGCCTGGCTGCGCGATCACTGGCACCGCCTGCCCCCCGAATTCCTTGTCCTGCAGTTCCAGCCGGAAAAGTGGAGCCCGGTGGACACGCTGGTTGTCGGCCGGCTGCTGGCGCTGCAATTGACCAACGAGTGGCGGACGGAAGTGCTGCGCGGCCAGTTGGCCGGCCGTCTCGACGCCCGCCGCATGGGTGAACTGTTCCCCGGCACGCCCCCCGATGCCGCGGTGACGTTGACCTCGGCCACGGCCAACGCGTTGTACGCCACGCTTCCCGAGGGCGCCCTGCCCGAGCAGGGATCGAACGTGTGGGCGGTATCGGGGGAATTCACCGCCAGCCACAAGCCGTTGTTGGCCAACGACCCGCATCTGGCCCTGCAGGCCCCGGTGCAATGGTATCTGATGTCGGTCGAAGCGCCGGGACTGACACTGTCCGGGGCCACCATCCCCGGCATGCCGTTCCATCTGGTCGGCCATAACGGCCGCATCGCCTGGGGCACGACGGCGTCGTATGCCGATACGGTTGATCTGTTCGTGGAAAAGGCGGTGGGCGAGGATGCCTACCAGACCCCGCAAGGCAGCGAGCGTTTCGCGGTCCGCGAGGAGGTCATCAAGGTCAAGGGCGCCGAGGACCAGACGCTGAAGGTCCGCCTCACCCGCCACGGCCCGGTGATTTCGGACGTTGCCGTCAAAGGGCTGGCCCAGCCCGATCAGGTGGTGGTGTTCCGTTCGACGGCGCTGGAGCCGGACGACCTGACCGCCCAGGCGTTCTATCGCCTGAACCGCGCCATCGATTGGCGGGGTTTCAGCACCGCCCTCAAGGATTTCCACGCGCCCGTACAGAATTTCGCCTATGCCGACACCACCGGCGCCATTGGCTTCGCCACCGCCGGGCGGGTTCCGGTGCGCAAGAACGGCAACGGGGCCGTTCCCGTTCGCGGCTGGACCGGCGACGGCGAATGGACCGGGTGGATCCCCGCCGACAAGATGCCGCAGCAGCTGAACCCCAAGTCGGGGCGCATCGTCAACGCCAACAATGCGCCGGTGGATGGCCGTTATCCCTATGCCATCGCCAGCGAATGGCCGGAAAGCTATCGCGCCCAGCGCATCACCGCCCAGTTGAACGCCAAATCCGATTGGTCCGTCGACAGCACGGCCGCCCTGCAATTGGATCAGCTGTCGTTGGCGGCGCTGGAGCTGAAGGAATTGATGGACGCGTCGGCCACCACCGACGGTCCGACGCGCGAGGCGTACAAGCTGCTTGCCGCCTGGGATGGCCGCGCGGATCGCAACAGGCCCGAGCCGCTGATCTTCGCCGCGTGGCTGGAGCAGCTGTGGCATGACTTGCTGGCCGACGAATTGGGCGACGACTATGCCGCCTTCCGGCGTCCCCGCCCCCAGGTGTTGGTCGGCATTCTGACCCGCTATCGCCACTGGTGCGACGACAGCGCGACGCCACAGGCCGAGTCCTGCGAGCAGATCGCCACCCGATCGCTGGAACGTGCCGTTCAGACCCTGACGGGACGCTATGGCCCCAATATACCGGCATGGAAATGGGGCGACGCCCACCAGGCCGTGTTCGTTCACCCCGTTCTCGACGATGTTCCCCTGCTCGGCCGTCTCAGTCGAGCCGCGATCGCCACCGATGGCGACAATTTCACCGTCAACAGCGGCGTCTACGCCTCGGGCAGCTACCGCCACGTTCTTGGCCCAGGTCTGCGCGCCATTTACGACCTGTCCGACCTGTCCCAAAGCCGCTTCACCATCGCCACCGGACAATCGGGCAATCCGCTGTCCCGGCACTATGACGACCTGATGTCGGCCTGGCGGGACAACCGCGGCTTGAGCATGGGCCGGCGCAGCGACAACACGGCGGTGCTGCGCCTCGAGCCCTCGTATTGACGGCAGGGGGCGCCCGAAAGCGCCCCTCCCCCAATGGCTATTTCTTGACGGGATTGCTGAGGACGAACTGGTCGTAGCCGAACTCGGCCACGCGCCACCACAGCTGGATGTCCTCGCGGAACCGGTTCCACGATTCGAAAATCTTGGCGAATTGCGGGTTCTCGGCCGAGATGGTGGCGTAAAGGTCGAAGGCGGACTTTTGCGCGGCCACCATCACGTCCTTGGGGAAGGGCCGCAACTGGACGCCTGCCGCAATCAGCTTCTTGAGGCCGATGATATTCTGCACATCGTATTTGGCCTGCATGTCGGCATTGGCTTCGGCGCAAGCAACCTCGTAGGCCACCTGATAGGCCTTGGGCAGTTTCTTCCAGGCGTCGAGGTTCGCGTACGACGACAGGGTGGAGCCGCCCTCCCAGAAGCCCGGATAGTAGTAGTATTTCGCCACCCGGTAGAACGCCAACTTCTCGTCGTCATAGGGCCCCACCCATTCGGTGGCGTCGATGGTGCCCTTTTCCAACGCGGGATAGATGTCGCTGCCCTGAAGCTGCTGCGGCACCACGCCAAGCGGAGTCAGCACCCGGCCGGCGATGCCGGCGATGCGCATCTTGAGGCCCTGCAGATCGGCGACGCTTTTGATTTCCTTGCGGAACCAGCCACCCATCTGGGTGCCGGTATTGCCAGCGGCGAAATTGATGACGTTGTAGCCGGCGAAGAAGGGACGCAGCAATTCCATGCCGCCGCCGTGAGACAGCCAGGCGTTGTTCTGGCGGGAATTCAAGCCGAACGGCAACTGGGTTTCAAAGGCGAAGGTCGGGTCTTTGCCGACGTAGTAATAGCTGACCGTGTGGCCGCATTCGACGGTACCGGCCTGCACCGCGTCGAGCACCTGCAGGCCCGGCACCAGTTCGTTGGCGGCGAAGACGCGAATCTGGAACTTGCCGTCGGTCAGTTCGCTGACCCGGCGGGCAATCAGTTCGCCCGCGCCGAACAGCGTATCCAGGCTTTTGGGAAAGCTGGAGGCCATGCGCCAGCGCACCTCGGGCAGGCTCTCGGCAAGGGCCGGAGCAGCCAGGGTGGTGCTGGCGGCGGCGCCCACGGTCGCAGCTTTCAGAAAGGACCGACGTTCCATCGCGCGTCTCCTGCACGGAATTATTGTGCCGGCGATGATACACAGCCGCGTCATGGGTGGTAAGGGGCGGAAACGACGAAGGCCCCGCCAATGGCAGGGCCCCCATGGTCATTGCGGCTGGTGCCGCTTTGGTCAGGTGAACTTGTTCGAACGCGGGAACCCCGTGGGCGGCAGACGGCCGACCGAAGCGCGCTTGCCCAGCCACGGCGTCAGGTCGGTTTCCGACCGTGTCCGCTCGCCCATCTTCCACGACAAGCCCTCGGCCAGCGGGAACACCTTGATGTCGGCGGCACCGCCATCGCGGTATTTCTGCAGCATGACGCCACGACCGCGGGTCATCACCGGGATTTCCTCGGTCATGAACACCAGCAGCTTGCGATTGCTGCCGATGATGGCCACCGCGTCGCCCTCGGCCGGCAGGCAGAACGCGGCCTTTTCGCCGTCGCCCAAATTCAGCACCATCTTGCCGGCCTTGGTCTGGGCCACCACCTCGTTTTCCTCGACCAGGAAGCCACGACCGCCATCGGACGCCACCAACAGCTTGCGCCCTGGGCGATGGGCGAAGACGTGGGCGATTTCGGCGTCGTTGGCCAGATCGATCATCAGGCGCAACGGCTCGCCGAAGCCGCGACCGGACGGCAGCTTGTCGCCGCCGACGGTGTAAAAGCGGCCGTCGGTGGCGAAGAACAGGATCTTGTCGGTGGTTTCGGCCTTCAGCGCGAATTTCAGCTGGTCACCTTCCTTGAACTTGATGGTGTCCAGTTGGTCGGTATGGCCCTTCATGGCGCGAATCCAGCCCTTTTCGGACAGGATCACGGTGATGGGCTCGCGCTCGATGAACGCCTCCATGGGAACCACCACGGCGGAAGGCGCGTCACCCAGCACCGTGCGGCGGTCGCCCACCAGGGTGCCGGGGCCGAACTTCTTGCGGATGTCGGCGATCTGGCCGGCGATGGTGCGCCAGCGGCGGCCAC
>DATGXU010000068.1:0-2116 GCA_035298685.1 Magnetospirillum sp.
CGTCCGGTCTCAAGCGCGGCACGGCGAAGGGGGCCTGATCTCAAGCACGCACTCCAACGAGAAAGGGCGGAACAAGCTCACCCCTCGCCAGCCTCGCGTAGCTTACTGCCGACGCTGGTCAAGACATACAAGGGCGCCCGCCGATCGGTTCCGATCGGCGGTAGATGGTATCAGGCGGTTTTGACGTAGGCGGCGACGTCGACGTCGTCGATCTGCTCGGGCTGTAGGAAGCGTTCGGCGTAGCGGCGATAGACGCCCGAGGTCAGGAACAGGTCGAACAGGTCGGGGTCGATGTGGCCGTCCTTCTTGAAGAACGACAGGATCTTCACCGATTCCGACAGCGTCTTGGCCTTCTTGTACGGCCGGTCCGAGGCGGTCAGGGCCTCGAAGATGTCGGCGATGGCCATGATCCGCGACGGCACCGAAAGCTCGTCGGCGGTCAGCTTGCGCGGATAGCCGGTGCCCACCAGGGCTTCGTGGTGGGTGCCGGCATATTCGGGAACGCGCTTGAGGTGCTTGGGGAACGGCAGGCGCTCGAGCATGGCGATCGTCTGCATGATGTGTTCCTTGATCTTGAAATGGTCCTCGACGGTCAAGGTGCCGCGGCTGATGGACAGGTTGTAGACCTCGCCCAGATTATAAAGATTCTCGGGCACCGGCACCTGGAAGCCCAGATCCTGATAGGCCTCGTTGATGCCGCCGTCGCGCGGGATCACGTGCCAGGGCTTGTCCGACAGAATGGGTTCGGCGGCGGGCAGCGGCTGCGCGGGGATGTCGGCGTAACGCTTCAGTTCCTCGTGCGCCAGACCCAGGCGGTCGTCGATGTGGCGCGTCCAGGTGGTCTGGGCGATCTGCTTCAGGCGCTCGACCTTTTCCGGGGCGAAGTACTCGCCGCCCACGTTGCAATCGGCGATGAAGGCGAAATCGTCCAGCAACTGCGCCTTGCGGGCATCGCAGCGGGCCTGTTCCTGCGCCGGGTCGGCGCCGGCGGCGATGGCCTCCAGCCGCTCGATGTCGGCGTCGCGCAACAGCACCTCGAAGCGCATGCGCACTTCGTGGATGCGGTTGTAGATGGCTTCCAGTTTGGTCGCCTTGTCGACGATGTATTCGGGCGTGACCACCTTGCCGCAATCGTGCAGCCAGGCGCCGATCTTGAACTCGCGCCATTCCTCGTCGGTGGTGAAGCGGAAACCGGCCAGCGGCCCGTCGGCCTGCGAGGTCGCTTCCTCGGCCAGCATCACCGCCAGCTCGGGCACGCGCTCGCAATGGCCGCCGGTATAGGGGCTCTTGGCGTCGATGGCGCCGGCGATCAGCTGGATCATGGAATCCATCAGCCGTTCCTGGGCCGACAGCAGGTCGCGGTTGTAGAGTGCAGTGGCGGCCTGGGCGGCCAGGGCCTCGACGAAACGCTGAATGTCGGACGAGAAGGCGATCACCTCGTCCGAACCCGGCGGGCGGGCGTTGATCAGCTGCAGCGCGCCGATGACGTCGCCGCCGCGCGGCTTCAGCGGCACGGTCATGAACGATTTCGAGCGATAGCCGTTGCGTTCGTCGAACACCCGCGTGCCCGAGAAGTCGAAGGTGGTCGAATCGTAGGCGTCGGCGATGGTGACGGTGGCCTGTTCGTGGACGGCGTGGCTGACCACGTTGCGGTGGTTGGGCTTTCCCGCGGCGTCGAACATGGCCACCGGCGGAATGGTCACCTCGTTGCCGGTGGTGCCGCCCAGCGCCACGCCCAGGGTGTCGTTGCGCACGATCTGGAAATGCAGCTTGTCGTCGTCGCCGCGAATGTACAGCGTGCCGCCGTCGGCGTTGGTCAGCTCCTTGGCGCCCAGCAGCACCATTTCCATCAGGCGGTGGCTGTCGCGCTCGGCCGACATGGCGATGCCCAGGTCCACCAGCCGGGTCAGCTTGTCGCGGGTTTCGTCCAACTGCCGCTTGCGCGCGGCCAGCGTGTGCTTCATCAGCCCGAACGCGACACTAAGGTCGTCGAACTCGACCACGCGCGAACGCGGCGGCGGCGAGCCCGAGAAATCCATGTTGCGCACGCGCTCGGCGTCGGCGGCCAGGTTGCGCACGCTGCGCGCCATGCGGTGGGAAAAGATCAGCGCGGCGG
>DATGXU010000069.1:0-8252 GCA_035298685.1 Magnetospirillum sp.
CGGCGGCCTCGACCATATGGGCCGACAGGCGTTCGGTGTTGACCCGGCTCATCACCGTGCGGCGGGTGAACACCGGCCACAGCGCCGAAGCGCCCAGTTCGGCCGCTTTTTCCGCCACCAGATCGATGCGATCCTTCTTGATGGGGGCGGCCAGCAGCCACAGATCGGGCTCGGCGGCCTGGGCGCGGCTCTGCGCCTCGATCGCCACCACCACCGCGTTCTTGCCCACCGCCTCCAGCCGGCCGCGCCATTCGCCATGGCGGCCGTTGAACACCAGCACGTCGTCGCCGGCACGGGCGCGCATGACGTTGGCGAGGTAATGGGATTGGTCCTTGCCCAAAGGCAGGGAACCGGCGGCAAGGTCGGCGGCGACGAAAAGACGAAGGCTCATGCCTCGATCTTTTCCACCTTCAGGGCGTTGCCGTCTACCCCGACGATGCGCACGCGGGTGCCGGTGGGCAGATCGTCGCCGACGATCTTCCAGGTGGAATCGCCCAGTTTCAGCCGGCCCTGGCCGTCGAGAATGGGGGTGGCCAGGGTGTGGGCGGTGCCGACGAAGGCGTCGGCGCGGCGGTTCAGCGCCGGCTCGTCGCCGACCGAATGTTGCAGGCGGCCATAAATGCGCCGGCCCACCACCGCGCTGACCACCGTCAGCACGGCGAACAGGCCCGCCATCACCTGCCACGGCAGACCGGGGGCCATGTACGCCACCATGCCGGTCACCACCGCCGCCATGCCCGGCCACACCAGGAAGGTTCCCGGCACCACCACCTCGAGCGCGATCAGGGCGAAGCCCAGGATCAGCCAGTGCCAGAACGACAGTTCCATGACGTCATTCCCCGACGGTCGGAACCGAACCCCGGCGGACACCACCGGTGCCCAGCGCATCCTTGGCGATCTCGGCGATGCCGGCCACGGCGCCGATCACGCCCGACGCCTCGAGCGGCATCATCACCAGTTTCTGGTTCGGCGCCGAGGCCACCTTTTCCAGGGCTTCCACATAACGTTGGGCGACGAAGTAGTTGACCGCCATGGCCTCGCCGCCGGCAATGGCCGCCGACACCATGGCCACCGCCTTGCCTTCGGCCTCGGCCTGGCGTTCGCGCGCCTCGGCATCGCGGAAGGCGGCCTCGCGCCGGCCCTCGGCGGCCAGGATCTGCGCCTGCTTCTGGCCCTCGGCCTTCAGCACCTGGGCCTGCTTGAGGCCCTCGGCCTCGAGCACGGCGGCGCGCTTGTCGCGCTCGGCCTTCATCTGGCGCGCCATGGCGTCCACCAGATCGCGCGGCGGCGCGATGTCCTTGATCTCGATGCGGGTGACCTTGACGCCCCAGGGCTGGGTCGCCTCGTCCACCACGGTCAGCAGCTTTTCATTGATGCGGTCGCGCTGGCTCAGCAGTTCGTCCAGATCCATGCCGCCCATGACCGTGCGAATGTTGGTCATGGTCAGGTTCAAGATAGCCAGTTGCAGCTGCGCCACCTCGTAGGCGGCGCGGGCGGCGTCCAGCACCTGGAAGAACACCACGCCATCCACCGTGACCATGGCGTTGTCGCGGGTGATGATCTCTTGGCTGGGAACGTCCAGCACCTGCTCCATCATGTTGAGCTTGCGGCCGATGCGGTCGATCACCGGCACGATCAGGTGCAGGCCGGGAGACAGCGTGCGGATATAGCGACCAAAGCGTTCAACGGTGAATTCGAAACCCTGGGGCACCACCTTGACCCCCAGGAAGACCACCAGGACGCCAAGCGCGACCAGAACCACAACAAACACACTGGCGGCGGAAACCATGACGACCCCCCCGGTTTCGGATGCGAGGCCTCAAACATAGCGCAACGGGGGTGACAATCAATGCGCGACCTGAACCCGCATAAATCGGATCGCCGGTCGCGTTTGCGCGTTACCGCCAACGGTGGCCAGGGGGGCGGCCCGTGACATATCCCAGGTGCGATGGCAGTCGCGGCACCAGCCGACGCTTCCCTGTCGGTCGGTGAGCACGCGCTGGTCTTTCGATCCGCAATGCGGGCAGGCTGGAGGTGCCGCCGTCATGAGAAACCTCTGAGTAGAAAACCGAACCCCCGGGGCACATGTTTACACAACCATAAGCGCATTGCGCAATTGTACTTATGGTTTGGTGTGTGCGTTAAAAATTCGCCTTAATTGTTGATAACAAATAGTCTGCGCACCCTCACGTATATCTCTTTTTGGTTGTGAGTCGCGGCAAGCATTTGCCACGCGGCCACGGGCGGGGCATAAAGCCACCGGGCAAGACACCATGGGGCAGCGACAATGGACAGCATCGGCATCGTAGGCGCAGGCGCGTGGGGCACGGCGCTGGCGGCAACCGCCCGGCGGGCGGGCCGTTCCGTGACGTTGTGGGCGCGGGAAGCCGATCTTGCCGAGGCCGTCAACACCACCCACCGCAACACCCTTTACCTGCCCGACATCACCCTTGACCCGGGCATCCGGGCCACCACCGACCTGGCCGAAGTGGCCGCCGCCGACGCGGTGCTGCTGGTCACCCCGGCCCAGCACCTGGGCACCACCTGCCGCGCCCTGGCGCCGCTGTGGCGCGACGGTGCACCGGCAGTGATCTGCGCCAAAGGTATCGAGCAGTCCTCCGGACGTATGATGACCGAGGTGGTGGAAGCGGCGCTGCCGGGGCAGCCCGTCGCCGTGCTGTCGGGCCCCACCTTCGCCATCGAGGTGGCGCGCGGCCTGCCCACCGCCGTCACCCTGGCCTGCGCCGACGCCGACCTGGGCCAGCAATTGGTGGAAGCCATCGGCACCCCCAGCTTCCGCCCCTATCTGGCCGACGATCTGGTGGGCGCCGAGATCGGCGGCGCGGTCAAGAACGTGCTGGCCATCGCCTGCGGCATCGTCGAGGGGCGCGGCCTGGGCGACAATGCCCGCGCCGCCCTGATCACCCGCGGCATGGCCGAGCTGACCCGGCTGGCGGTGGCCAAGGGCGGGCGCCCGGAAACGTTGATGGGCCTGTCGGGCCTGGGCGACCTGATCCTGACCGCTTCGTCCACCCAGTCGCGCAATTACTCGTTGGGCTTCGGCCTGGGCGAGGGCCGCGCGCTGGCCGACATCCTGGCCGAGCGCCGCGCCGTCACCGAAGGCGTGTGGTCGGCCGGCGCCGTGGTCGCCCTGGCCGCCACCCTGGGGATCGAAATGCCCATCTGCGCCGCCGTCGACGCGGTGATCAACCAGGGCGCCGGCCTGGACGACGTCATCCGCGCCCTGCTGTCGCGCCCGTTCCGGGCGGAAGGGATCTAAGGCGGGAAGGAACACTGTGGTGCCCCCTTCGCGCCTTCGTGGTTAAATCGTCACTCCACTCAAAAGGAATGCCCCCATGTTCGTCGTTCACTGCCAGGACAAGCCCGGCGCCGCTCAGGTCCGCCTCGACAACCGCGCCGCCCACCTGGAATTCCTGAAGGCCAATCTGGACCGCATCGCCATGGCCGGCCCGGTGCAGACCGACGACCGCACCGGCATGATCGGCAGCGTGCTGGTGCTGAATTTCGACGACCGTGCCGAGCTGGACGCCTTCCTGGCGCAAGACCCCTATGCCAAGGCCGGCCTGTTCGCCGCCGTCACCGTGCTGCCCTACAAGAAGGTGCTGCCGTGAGCCACTGGCTGGTCAAGTCGGAACCCGGCGCCTGGTCGTGGGACGATCAGGTGCGCGATCAGGTGACGGCATGGACCGGCGTGCGCAACTACCAGGCGTCCAACTTCCTCAAGGCGATGCGGGTGGGCGACACCTGCTTTTTCTACCATTCGGTCGAGCAGAAGCGCATCGTCGGCATCGTCGAGGTGGTGCGCGAAGCCTATCCCGACCCCACCGCCGAGGACCCGCGCTGGGTGTGCGTGGACGTCAAGGCGGTGCGCGCGGTGCCGCGCCCGGTCACCCTGGCCGAGATCAAGGACGTGGCCGAGCTGGCCGACATCGCGCTGATCCGGCAATCGCGCCTGTCGGTGATGCCGGTCGAGCCGGCCCATTGGCGTCTGCTGTGCCAGATGGCCGGCATCACGGAATAGTCGCATCGCGACGCGCGCCGTGGCATCCTGGACCTGACGTTATCGTCAGGCCCGGGAGACGCCATGCCCGACAAGGTCCTGTGCCAATTGTCCGACCTTGACGCCACCGGCGCCAAGGGACCGATCCGCGTCGCCGGGCCGGATGGCCGGACGGTGGACGTCTTCGTGGTCCGCCAGGACGGCGCCGTGCGTGCCTGGATCGATTGCTGTCCGCACGCCTTCGTGCCGCTGGAAATGGAACCCGACCGTTTTCTCGACCTTACCGGCGGCTTCGTGCTGTGCACCATGCACGGCGCCCATTTCGACGTCGACACCGGCAAATGCGTGCAAGGCCCCTGCCGCGGCCTTGGCCTGACCGCCTATCCCATTCGCATCCATAACGGAAAGGTTGTGGCCGACACCCGGCCAAACGGAGTATAGAATCTGCCTAAGGACCACGCACGTTCATAGATCAAGTGGTTTCGTTGCGCAGCAGGGTTGAGTCAGACGCAGAACTTGACCATACTTGCATTCGCAATTCGGGGAAACGCACCTGCGCCCGCCATAAAGGGACGTGGGGCAAAACCAAGAAAGTGGGAGACAACAAGAATGACCGAACTTTTTCCCGTTCCCGCCGATTTCGCCAAGAACGCGCTGATCGACGAGAAGACCTACAAGGAATGGTATGATCGCTCGGTGAACGACCCCGAGGGCTTCTGGGGCGAACACGGCAAGCGCGTCGATTGGATCAAGCCGTTCACCCAGGTCAAGGATGTCTCCTACACCGGCAACGTCCACATCAAGTGGTTCGCCGACGGCACCCTGAACGTGGCCGCCAACTGCCTGGACCGTCACCTCGCCACCCGCGGCGACCAGACCGCCATCATCTGGGAAGGCGACTCGCCCGACGAATCCAAGCACGTCACCTATCGCGAGCTGCATGCCCAGGTCTGCCGCCTGTCCAACGTGATGACCGATCTGGGCATCAAGAAGGGCGACCGCGTCACCATCTATCTGCCGATGATCGTCGAGGCCGCGGTTGCCATGCTGGCCTGCGCCCGCGTCGGCGCCATCCACTCCATCGTGTTCGGCGGCTTCTCGCCCGACGCGCTGGCCGGCCGTATCCAGGACTGCGACTCGTCGCTGGTCATCACCGCCGACGAAGGTCTGCGCGGCGGCCGCAAGGTGCCGCTGAAAGCCAACGTCGACAAGGCGCTGGAAACCTGCTGGTCGGTCAAGAACGTGCTGGTGGTCAAGCGCACCGGCGGCAACATCCACATGGTCACCGGCCGCGACCATTGGTACGAGGAACTGGTCGCCAACGCCGCGCCGACCCACACCCCGGCCGAGATGAACGCAGAAGACCCGCTGTTCATCCTCTACACCTCGGGCTCGACCGGTAAGCCCAAGGGCGTGCTGCACACCTCGGGCGGCTATCTTGTCTACGCCTCGATGACCCACCAGTACGTGTTCGACTATCACGACGGCGAGGTCTATTGGTGCACCGCCGACGTGGGTTGGGTCACCGGCCACTCCTACATCGTCTACGGTCCGCTGGCCAACGGCGCCACCACCCTGATGTTCGAAGGCATCCCCACCTATCCCGACGCCTCGCGCTTCTGGCAGGTGGTCGACAAGCACCAGGTCAACATCTTCTACACCGCGCCGACCGCCATCCGCTCGCTGATGCGCGAGGGCGAGGAGATCGTCAAGAAGACCAGCCGCCAGTCGCTGCGCCTGCTGGGTTCGGTGGGCGAGCCCATCAACCCCGAAGCCTGGCTGTGGTACCACCGCGTCGTCGGCGACAACCGTTGCCCGATCGTCGACACCTGGTGGCAGACCGAGACCGGCGGCATTCTGATCACCCCGCTGCCGGGCGCCACCGCGCTGAAGCCCGGTTCGGCCACCCGTCCGTTCTTCGGCGTCAAGCCGGTGATGGTGGATGCCGAGGGCAAGGTGCTGGAAGGCGCCACCGAAGGCAACCTGTGCCTGGCCGAGCCCGGCTGGCCCGGCCAGATGCGCACCATCTTCGGTGACCACGAGCGCTTCGGTCAGACCTACTTCTCGACCTATCAGGGCTATTACTTCACCGGCGACGGCGCCCGCCGCGACGCGGACGGCTATTACTGGATCACCGGCCGCGTGGACGACGTGATCAACGTGTCCGGCCATCGCATGGGCACCGCCGAGGTGGAATCCGCCCTGGTCGCCCATCCCAAGGTGGCCGAGGCCGCCGTGGTCGGCTATCCGCACGAGATCAAGGGCCAGGGCATCTATGCCTATGTCACCCTGGTCGCCGGCGAGGAGCCGTCCGAGGAGCTGCGCAAGGAATTGGTGAACTGGGTCCGCAAGGAAATCGGCCCGATCGCCAGCCCCGACCTGATCCAGTGGTCGCCGGGCCTGCCCAAGACCCGTTCGGGCAAGATCATGCGCCGCATCCTGCGCAAGATCGCCGAGAACGAGTTCGGCTCGCTGGGCGACACCTCGACCCTGGCTGATCCGACCGTGGTCGACGATCTGATCGAGAACCGCATGAACCGTGCGTAATTCGGTCTTTTGATCTGTTATAAAAAAGGGGCCCGCTCGCCACCGCGACGGGCCCCGATTTTATTGGAGGATGCAGGGTGTTTCCCGAGACCCTAGGCGTATTCGCCGGCGGCTACGCGCTGCTGGTGGGCGGGCTGGCCATCTTCCAGCGCGACATGATCTATCACCCCGGCACCAGCCTGCCCGACCCCGGACAGGTGGGCGTGCCGGAAATGACGCCGGTGCCGGTGCGCACCAGCGACGGCATGGTGGTGACCGGCTGGTACGCCGCCCCCGCCGATCCGGCGCGGCCCACCGTGGTCTATTGCCACGGCAACGCCCGCACCCTGGCCGAACGCGCCCACAAGGCCCGGCTGTTGCTGGATGCCGGCTATGGCGTGTTCCTGGTCGGCTATCGCGGTTATGGCGGCAATCCCGGGCGGCCCAGCGAGCAGGGCCTGTACGCCGACGCCCGCGCGGTGGTCGGCTGGGTGATGGGCCGCGACGTGCCCATGGACAAGGTGGTGCTGTACGGCGAGTCGCTGGGCACCGGGGTGGCGGTGCAACTGGCCACCGAATTGCCCGACGTGCGTGCCCTGGTGCTGGAAGCGCCGTTCACCCGCCTGCCCGACCTGGCCCCGGCCTATGTGCCGCCGGCCATCGTGCCGGCGCTGATGCTGGACCACTATGATTCCCTGGCCAAGATCGGCGGGATCACGGCGCCGCTGCTGATCATGCACGGCGAGCATGACGGCATCGTTCCCATCGCCATGGGCCGCCGCATGCTGGACGCCGCCCACGGCAATGCCGAAGGCCTGTTCCTGGCCGAAGCCGGCCACAACAATCTGTGGGAGCATGGCGCCGGCGACGCCGTGCTGGCCTTCATCGAGCGCGTCTCGGCCTGACGGCCCCCAAGCCCCGCCCGGAAACGACAAAAGGCGCCGATTGGCGCCTTTATCTTGAGGTGGGAGACCGGACACGACCCGAACCGGAAATCGTTACGGCTGCTTCCTTCCGGACCTGACCGGGTTGGCGACAGGCTCGTCCGCGCCGATCTCCCGCGCGGAATATCGGGGGAGTCGGGGGCGGATGCAAGAGGATTCCGCCGACCCTATTCGTCAGGCACCCAAATCAGCGTCGCCGCGTCGCCGCTGCACAGTTCCGACAGCCGGGCCGCCGACAGCCGGGTGGGCAGGACGCCGTTGACGATGATGGTGCCGGCGCGGGCCAGCCGCCAGCCCACCTGCACGCAGGCGCGCGACGGCACGCCCTCGGCGATGATGTTGGTGCGACCGTTGGCGCTGCTGACCGACAGGGCGCCGCCAAAGGCGTGGGTGGGCACCGCCTCGCCCTTGGCCGCCGCTTCCATCTGGCTCTGCAACTGTTCGCCCGGATCGACGGTGGCAACCCGGCCGCCCAGCCAATACCACAGGCCGCCCCCGGCCAGGACCAGGGCGATGGCCAGCACCGCGGCCAGCGCGCCGTGATGGGCGCGCCGCGGCGCAGGTCGGTGCGCAGCCGCCGGCGGCGGCTTGCCATGGGGATGGGGGGTTGGCGGCGGTTTCGCCGTCATGCGGTGCGGCGCGTGCGGCGCCATCATGATCGTTCTGGCCATGGGACGCCTCCCGGTCCCGTTTCCTGTGCATAATTATAGCGCAACAAAGATGAATCAGGAATGAAGCTTGGCGCCCGCGCCGCCCGCCGC
>DATGXU010000070.1:0-4699 GCA_035298685.1 Magnetospirillum sp.
GTGGCCGCCGATTCGCTGGGCGGCTGGGCCGACCCGGCCGAGGCCTTCCGCGCCATTGCCGCCCTGGGCGGCGCCGGTGCCGCCGTCATCGCCTGCGCGCCTCGGCCGACCGGCTGGCTCGAGCTGATCGCCGCTGCCTATGATGCCGCCGGCCGTGCGTTCGCCGCCCGCCCCGTGGCCGACATGACCGCCGCCGCCACCCAGGCGGGGCTGACCGAAGTACGCGCCGCCGGCACGGTGGTGACCGCCGCCGTCGCCACCGCCACCGCCGAAACCGCCGCCACCGCCACCGACGGCCTGTGGCTGATCCTGTGCAGCCCCGACGGCGCCGAGGCCGACCTGGCCAACGATTTGGCCGAGCGCCTTGGCACGGCCCTGCTGGTGCATCCCGCCGATTCCGGCGCGGCCGACGACGCCATCACCGTGGATGCCGCCAGCGCCGACAGCTGGCTCGATCTGCTGGCCACCATGAAGGAAGCCGACAGCGAGCCGGCCGGCATCGTCCACCTGCTGGGCACCGCTGGCGCCGAAGGCTCGGAAAGCCAGCGTTGCCTGACCCTGCTGGCCCTGGCCCAGGGCCTGCCCGACGCGCAGTTGAGCACTCCGCCGCGCCTGGTGGTCGTCACCGCCGGGGCTCTGGATGCCCCTGGCGGCACCGTGGTTCCGTCGCAGGCGCCGCTGTGGGGCCTGGGCCGCGTGCTGCGCAACGAATTCCCGCAATTCAACGTCCGCCTGATCGATCTGCACGGCCCCGTCGCCGCCCTGGGCGAGCCGCTGGCCGCCGAAATCGCCGCCCCCGACGACGAGGACGAGGTGATCCTGGCCGCCGACCGCCGCCTGGGCCTGCGCCTCAAGCGGGTGGCCGACCATGCGGCGCACAGCGGCGAGGCGGAAACCCTGCACTTCGCCTCGGGTTCGCTGGATTACCTGTCGTGGGTTCCGGCCCAGCGCCGCGAGCCCGCCCACGGCGAGGTGGAAATCGCCGTCAAGGCCACCGGCCTGAACTTCCGCGACGTCATGCTGGCGCTGGGCATCCTGCCCGACGAAGCGGTGGAGAACGGCTTTGCCGGCGCCACCGTCGGCATGGAAGCGGCGGGCGTGGTCACCCGCGTGGGGCCGGGTGTCGGCAATCTGGCTGTGGGCGACAGCGTGCTGTTCTTCGCCCCGGCCTGCTTCTCGTCCTATGTCACCACCCGCACCACGGCGGTGGGCCGCCTGCCCGCCGGCATGGGCTTCGCCGAAGCGGCGACCATTCCCACCACCTTCTTCACCGTCTATTACGCGCTGAACGAGCTGGCGCGGCTGCGCGCGGGCGAGCGGGTGCTGATCCACGGCGCCGCCGGCGGCGTCGGTCTGGCGGCGATCCAGTATTGCCGCCATGTGGGGGCGGAAATCTATGCCACCGCCGGCACGCCGGAAAAGCGCGACATCGTGCGTCTGGCCGGCGTCCCCGAGGACCGCATCCTCGACTCGCGCACCCTGGCCTTCGCCGATCAGATCCGCGCGCTGACCAACGGCGAGGGCGTGGACGTGGTGGTCAACTCGCTGGCCGGCGAGGCCATCCACAAGAGCCTTGCCACCCTGCGTCCGTTCGGCCGCTTCCTGGAACTGGGCAAGCGCGACTTCTTCGCCAACTCGCCGCTGGGCCTGCGGCCGTTCCGCAACAACATCTCGTATTTCGGCATCGACGCCGACCAGCTGATGGCGGTGAAGCCCGATCTGGCCGGCACGCTGTTCGCCGAGATGATGCAGCTGTTCGAGCAGGGCGCCTTCCGCCCCCTGCCCTATCGCACCTTCACCCGCGACCGCATCGTCGAAGCCTTCCGCCACATGCAGCAGTCGCGGCATATCGGCAAGATCGTGGTGGCCGCGCCGGAAGCCGCCGCCGCCACCTCGGCGCCGACCTCCAAGGACGGCACGCTGCGGCTGGACCCGGCGGGCAGCTATGTGGTCACCGGCGGCCTGGGCGGCTTTGGCCTTGCCACCGCCCAATGGCTGGCTGCCAAGGGCGCCCGCACCCTGGTTCTGGCCAGCCGTCGCGGCGCCGCCACCGAGGAAGCCCGCGACGCCGTCGCTGCCCTGGAAAAGCAGGGCGTCACGGTGCTGGCGCGCGCCTGCGACGTCACCGATCCGGCGCAGGTCCGCGCCCTGGTGGCCGAAGCGGCGGCCGTGGCTCCGGTCAAGGGCGTGGTGCATGCGGCGGCCGTGTTCGACGACGGCATCGCCACCAACATGACGGCCGAGCAGTTCGAGCGCGTGGTGGCGCCCAAGCTGATCGGCGGCTGGGCACTGCACGAGGCGACGGCCGGCATGGCGCTGGACTTCTTCGTCGCCTATTCGTCGGTGACCACCATCCTGGGCAATCCGGGTCAGGCCAATTACGTGGCCGGCAACATGTACCTTGAAGCCCTGGCGCAGTACCGCCGGGCGCAGGGTCTGCCGGCGCTGGCCATCGGCTGGGGCGCCATCGCCGATGCCGGCTATCTGACCCGCAACACCGAGGTGCGCGACAGCCTGTCCAAGCGCATGGGCGTGGACGCGCTGACCACCGACAGCGCCCTGGCCCAGTTGGAACGGCTGATCGTGGACGGCGGCCCCGCCGTCACCGTGGTGGCCGATGTCAACTGGCGCACCCTGGGCGCCGGCGTGCCCGCGCTGAAGTCGCCGCGCTTCGCCGAGGTGGCGGCCGGCGGACGTTCCGAGGCGGCGGGCGAGGCGCTGGACCTCAACAAGCTGTTGGCCGATTTGTCGCCGACCGAAGTGCGCGAGGTGCTGATCGAACTGGTGGCCGAGCAGGTCGGCAGCGTGCTGCGCATTCCCGCCGACCGCCTGGACCTGGACATGTCGGTGTTCGACATGGGCATGGACTCGCTGATGGCCATGGAACTGCGCATGGCCATCGAAGAACGCTTCGGCGTCGAACTGCCGGCCATGGCCATTTCCGAAGGCGCCAGCATCACCCGCCTGGCCGAACGCATCCGCGACCACCTGCAGGGCGGTGCCAAAGCGCCGCAGGAAGACAGCGCCGTGCACGCGGTGCTGGCGCAACACGCCGAAAGCGTGGACGCCGCCGCCATTCGCGACGAAATGGAACGGCTTTCCGCCAACGAGGAAGAAGACACGTCGGTGTCATAAAAGCATGGGCAGGCAAGGCGGTTTCGCCTTGCCTTTTCGTGCCGCTAACATTATCCCCACGGGATGCCAAAGAACGACCTTCGCACGCTGTCGGCCCGTGAAAAGCAGGATCTGCTGAAAAAGATCCTGAAAAAGCGGACGACAGAAGGAACGACACCCGCCAGCCCCAAGCCCGAGGCCGCCGCGTCATCCGCGCCCGAGCCCGCCGAGGAGACTTGGCGGATCGAGAAGTTCCCGGCTTATCAGCAATTGCTGGTCCAGCGCGCGGTCGCCAAGCACGTGGGCGTGGACAGCCCGTTCTTTGCCCTGCATGAGGGCATCGCCGGCGCCACCACCTCGGTGGGCGGACGTCAGCTGATCAACTTCGCCACCTACAATTACCTTGGCCTCAACGGCGATCCGCGCGTGATCGCCGCCGCCAAGCAGGCGCTGGACGATTATGGCGTGTCGGCCTCGGCCAGCCGCGTGGTGTCGGGCGAACGCCCGCCCCATCGCGACCTTGAGCAAGCCCTGGCCGCCCTGCACGGCACCGAGGATTGCATCGCCTTCGTCTCGGGCCATGCCACCAACGTCAGCACCATCGGCTGCCTGATGGGGTCCAAGGACCTGATCGTGCATGACCGGCTGATCCACAACTCGGCGCTGCAGGGCGCCCTGTTGTCGGGCGCGGCGCGTCTGTCGTTCGCGCACAACGACATGGATGCGCTCGAGCAGATCCTGATCGAACGCCGTGCCAGCCACGAAAAGGTTCTGATCGTGGTCGAAGGCGTCTACAGCATGGACGGCGACATCTGCCCGCTGGACCGCCTGGTCGAGCTGCGGCACCGCTATCGCACGCTGCTGATGGTGGACGAAGCCCATTCCCTGGGCGTTCTCGGCCGCACCGGCCGGGGCGTCGGCGAGCATTTCGGCATCGACGGCGCCGACGTCGATCTGTGGATGGGCACGCTGTCCAAGACGCTGTCCGGCTGCGGCGGCTATATCGCCGGCAGCCGCGCGCTGGTCGAACTGCTGAAGTTCACCGCTCCCGGCTTCGTCTATAGCGTCGGCATGCCCCCGGTGATCGCGGCGGCGGCCAAGGCGTCGCTGGACTGCATGCTGGCCGAGCCCGAGCGGGTCGAGCGGCTGCGGGCCAACGGCAAGCTGTTCACCGATATGGCCCGCGCACGCGGGCTGGACGTCGGCCTGTCGCAGGGCCTGAACATCGTGCCGGTCATCACCGGGCGATCGGTGCTGGCCGCCAAGCTCTCCAACGCCCTGATGGACCGCGGCATCAACGCCGCCCCCATCATCTATCCGGCGGTGGAAGAACGCGCCGCGCGCCTGCGGTTCTTCCTGTCCAGCGAACACACGGAAGAACAGCTGCGCACCACCGTGGACGTGACGGCGGAAGAACTGACCCGCCTGCAGGACGCCGAGGAAGACAAGGGCTGAGGACCGGCGGCGCAGGCCGCCGCCGGCTCTATTCGCCCGCCAGGGCCGGATTGGCCGGCGCAACGGCCGCGCCGGCATCGTGGTTGGTCACGTTGACGACCGCATCCAGCACCAGACGTCCCAGCACGTC
>DATGXU010000071.1:0-11912 GCA_035298685.1 Magnetospirillum sp.
GCACGGCTCGGCAGATTTCCGCCGGGTCGGTTCCCAGCCGCAGGGGCGTGCCCGCGCATTGGGCGGCGAACTGCTCGGCCGTCTGGCGGGCGCTGGGCAGCGCCGGCCCCGGCCCCACGCCCACCACCCGGATGCGCGGCGCCAGCGCCAGCGCCAGCGTCTGGGTCAGCGTCCACAGCCCGGCCTTCGCCAAGGTATAGGTGGTGAAATGGGGGGTCAGGTTCCAGACGCGCTGATCGAGCATGTTGACCACCACGCCCTCGGCCCCCTTGGGCAGGCGAAGGGCCAGGTCCTGCGTCAGCACGAAGGGGGCGCGCAGGTTGACCTCCATATGGAAGTCCCAGCTGGCGCGGGTGGCGGTCAGCGCCTCGTCGCGTTCGAAGGTCGAGGCGTTGTTGACCAGAACGCCCACCGCCCCCAGCGCCGCCTCGGCTCGCCCCAACAGCGGCGCGGTGTCTTCCTCGCGCATCAGGTCGGCGGCCAGCACCACGGCACGGCGGCCCAGGTCCCGTATCTCTTCGGCGACCGCTTCGGCCTCGGCGGCCGAGGACGAGCAATGAACGGCGATGTCGAACCCCGCTTGCGCCAAATCCACGGCGATGGCTCGGCCGATGCGGCGCGCGGCGCCGGTAACCAGGGCGACGCGCGGCAGATGGGGAGAAAACAGATCGGACATGGCCGGCAGCATGGCCGAGGCGACGCCGTGGCGCAAGACCGGCAAAGGGTCAGTCGGCGGCGCCGGCGGGCATCTGCGGCCGGCCGGACCGAGCCTTCTACCATTTGATCTGGTCCAGGCTGTGGAAGTCCACCTGATCGGCGGTGCCGTCGCCATGCTGGATGACGACCTTGCCCGAGGCGTCGTCGCCCAGATCCAGCACATGCTCGGTGCTGTCGGTGGTTTTGGTCCAACTGGTGCCGTCGTCCAGCGTGTCGTTGCCGCCGCTTTCGGCATCAAGGCCGACATCCACATGCAGCGACGAGGTGGCTGCGGCCGTGCTGGCGCCGTCATGCGAGGTGGCGGTCACGCTGAGGTCGAAGCCGCCATGGTCGCTGCCCGGCGCCACCGAAACGTTCAGCCCCTGCAGATCCTCGGCCGACAGCGAATAGGAGCCGTCGGCGCCGGCGGTCAGGTTGCCATGGTCGTTGGCCAGGTGCAGGTCCGAGGGCACACCCGCGACCGTGTAGGTCATGGCCTCGGACGTATCGTGATCGGTGGCGACGATGTTCAGCGCCACGTTCACGCTGTCGATCCCGGCATCGCCGTGAAGCACGTCGTTGCCGCCGGCGCCGGCGATGTCGAAGGTGGTGGTGATGGTGCCCACCGTATTGTCGGTGTGACTGGCATATTGAACGGTGCCGGCCCCCACCTGGAAGGTGTCGTGGACGCTGTCGCCCACATTCATCCCGTCCAGGGCGCCCGGCGTGAAGGTGTATTCGCCGGTCGCGGTGTCGATGCTGACCGTGCCGTGCTCGGTGGTCAGTTCGGTCACCCGCTCGCCAGCGGCGTCGAGCAGGTAGAAGGACGAGGTTTCGCCGTCGGCATCGCTGAAGCCGGCGGTGCCGGAAACCGCGCTATCCTCGTCGGTGGCGAGCTCGGACACCGACACCACGGGGGCGTCGATGGTGGCGATGGCTTCGTCGTCCACGTTGGTCAGATTGACGGTGATGTCGTGGGTGACGATGTTGCCTTCGTCATCGCGGACGGTGACGGTGATGGTGTCTTCGCCGAACCAGTTGGAATCGGTGGGGTGATAGACGTAGCCGCCGGTTTCCGGGTCATAGGTGACGACGCCGTGCGCACCTTCGGAAAAGTCGATGCTGACCGCGCCGCCATCGGGATCGAAGGCGTTGATGTCGAAGGTGAGGTTCGAGCCTTCCTCGCCCTCCAGAGTGAAGGTGCCGTCAACCGCCGGCTTGCCATCCACGGTCACGCTGGAGATCACCGGCACCTGATCAAGCTGCACCGCCAGGGGGGCCGCTGCCGGCACCGTGGCCGCCGGTGCGGGCGCGGGTTCGTCGAAGGCCGAGCCGCCGGAGGTCGTCTCGCCGATGTCCGGCAAGGCGACGTCGTCACCGGCGATCTCCGGCAGGGATGCCGGAACGTCGCCCATGTCCAGATCGCCCAACCCGGGCACCACCGTCAGTTCGCCCAAGGCCTGTTGGGCGTTGGTGTCCTGGATGGCGTTCTGGTTCCCGTTCGCGGGGGTGTCGCCGTCGAGGTCGTCGTGATCGTTGGACATGGTTTGCTCCCGGCCAAAAAATCCCGGCCGCAATGGGCGCGGAAGCGCCGCGCCTCGGACCGAAGGCGCGTCGCTCCAATTTACATCACTTGCGAACGCCGGGTCAGCGTTTGCGCCCCCGCTTCTTGGGGGCGTCGGCGCGGGACGATACACCCTTGGATTTGCTCATCAAACCCACCGGAACGCCTAAGTCCACCGCCTCGAGCCGGCGCAGTTCGTCGCGCAGGCGGGCGGCTTCCTCGAACTCCAGGTCGGCGGCGGCGGCCTTCATCCGCTTTTCGATGTCGGCCTTCACGGCGGCAAGGTTATGGCCGACGCCATGGGCCATGCCGGAATCGCCCGTGTCGATGGTGACGTAGTCCTGTTCGTAGACGCTGTCGAGGACGTCGGAAATGCCCTTCTTCACGCTTTCCGGCGTGATGCCGTGGGCAGCGTTATAGGCCTGCTGCTTCTCGCGGCGGCGGTTGGTTTCACCGATGGCGTAGTTCAGGCTGTCGGTCATCTTGTCGGCGTACAGCAGCACGCGGCCGTCGATGTTGCGGGCGGCGCGGCCGATGGTTTGGATCAGCGAGGTTTTCGAGCGCAGGAACCCTTCCTTGTCGGCGTCGAGAATGGCGACCAGCGCGCATTCCGGAATGTCCAGGCCCTCGCGCAGCAGGTTGATGCCCACCAGCACGTCGAAAGCGCCCAGGCGCAGATCGCGGATGATCTCGATGCGCTCGAGCGTGTCGATGTCGGAATGCAGATAGCGCACCCGCACCCCGTGGTCGTGCAGATATTCCGTCAGGTCCTCGGCCATGCGCTTGGTCAGCACGGTGACCAGGGTGCGCATGCCGCGCCGCGACACCTCGCGCACTTCGCCCAGCAGGTCGTCCACCTGATGCTCGACCGGGCGGACGATGCAGACGGGATCGACCAGGCCGGTGGGGCGGATGACCTGTTCGGTGAAGGCGCCGCCGGTGCGCTCCATCTCCCACGGGCCGGGGGTGGCCGAGACGAACACCGTCTGCGGCCGCATGGCCTGCCACTCCTCGAATTTCAGCGGCCGGTTGTCGATGCACGACGGCAGCCGGAAGCCGAAATCCGCCAGCACGGATTTGCGATTGTAGTCGCCCCGATACATGCCGCCGATCTGCGGCACGGTGACGTGGCTTTCGTCGACGATGCACAGCGCGTCGGGCGGCAGGTATTCGAACAGGGTCGGCGGCGGATCGCCGGGGCGGCGGCCGGTCAGATAGCGCGAATAATTCTCGATGCTCTTGCAGTGGCCGGTGGTTTCCAGCATTTCGAGATCGAAGGTGGTGCGCTGTTCGATGCGCTGGGCTTCAAGCAGCTTGCCCTCGCGCTGGAACCGCTCGATGGTTTCGCGCAATTCCAGCTTGATGCCCTTGATGGCCTGGGTGACGGTGGGGCGCGGCGTCACGTAGTGGCTGGACGGATACACCACCACTTCGGTCAGGCTGACGGTCTTTTCACCGGTCAGCGGGTCGAACTCGGCGATGCTTTCCAGCTCGTCGCCGAAGAACGACAGCTTCCAGGCGCGGTCTTCATAGTGGACCGGGAAGATTTCCAAGGAATCGCCGCGCACCCGGAAGGTGCCGCGCTCGAAGGCGGCGTCGTTGCGGGTGTATTGCAGCTCCACCAGCCGCTTGAGCAAATCGCGCTGGTCGTAGCTGTCGCCCACCTTCAGCGGAATGGTCATGCGGGCATAGGATTCCACCGAGCCGATACCATAGATGCACGACACCGAGGCGACGATGATCACGTCGCGCCGTTCCAGCAAGGCGCGCGTCGCCGCATGGCGCATGCGGTCGATCTGCTCGTTGATCTGGGAATCCTTCTCGATATAGGTGTCGGTGCGCGGGATATAGGCTTCCGGCTGGTAATAGTCGTAATACGAGACGAAGTATTCCACCGCGTTGTTGGGGAAGAAGCTCTTCATCTCGGCGTAAAGCTGCGCCGCCAGCGTCTTGTTGGGCGCCAGCACCAATGCCGGCTTGCCGGTATTGGCGATCACGTGGGCCATGGTGAAGGTCTTGCCCGAGCCGGTGACGCCCAGCAGCACCTGATCGCGCTCGCCGCCCTCGACGCCGGCGGTCAGTTCGGCGATGGCGCCGGGCTGGTCGCCCGACGGCTTGTAGTCGCTGACCAGCTCGAACTTGGCCGGGCCGGTGGGCAGTTCGGGGCGCTCGATGAAATCGAGAACGGGAATGGTAACCATGCCCCCACTATAACAGCACGATGGCGGCTTTTCGCCACTCCTCTGCCGTCAATCCCCCAATGGTCGAAACACCCCAGACCATGCGCCCGATTGCCTTGGCGCCCGCGCCGGCCTAGTTGGGAGGGGCTGTTGTTGCGCTGCAATATGAACGGGGTGGACGAAAGATGGCAACCAAGACCATCACCCTGGCACTCCAGGGTGGCGGCACCCACGGGGCCTTTACCTGGGGCGTGCTGGACCGCCTGCTGGAAGACCGGCGGCTGGAAATCGAGGCCATCAGCGCCACCTCGGCCGGGGCCATCAACGGGGCGCTGCTGGTGTGCGGCATGGCCGATGGCGGCCGCGACGGCGCCCGCGCTCTGCTGTCGCGCTTCTGGTGGCATATGGCCGACCTGTTCCGGGGCAGCCCGTTGCAGCCGACGCCGCTGGACCGGCTGATGCCCGGCTGGGGGCTGCAATTCTCGCCCGTCTATCAATGGGGCGAGGCGGTGCTGCGGCTGTTTTCGCCCTATCACCTGAACCCGCTGGACATCAACCCGCTGCGCGCCACCCTGACGGGGCTGATCGACTTTGATCGCCTGCGCCGGAACCCGCCCATCGACCTGTATGTTTCCGCCACCAACGTGCGCACCGGCAAGGTCCGCATCTTCAACCCCGCCGAGATGAGCGAGGACGTGCTGGTGGCCTCCACCTGCCTGCCCCACCTGTTCCGCGCCGTCGAGATCGACGGCCAGCCCTATTGGGACGGCGGCTACGTGGCCAACCCCGCCATCTATCCGCTGATGCGCCACACCCGCGCCAACGAGGTGGTGATCGTGCAGGTCACCCCCATCGGCAACCGCGAAACCCCGGTGACCGCCGACGCCATCCTGCACCGCATCAACGAGATCAGCTTCAATTCCAGCGTCATGCGCGAGATGCACGCGCTGGCCTTCATCACCGGCCTGTACGACCGTGGCTGGATCGACCGGCTGGCCGGGGTGCGCCGCACCCACATCCACATGATCCACGACGAAGAACTGATGAGCAGCCTGCACGCCACCTCGCGGTTCAACGCCGAACCGGCCTTTCTGGATCTGCTGTTCCAGTCGGGCCGCAGCGCCGCCGCCGCCTGGCTGGCCAGCCATTACGACGCCATCGGCCAGGCCAGCACCATCGACGTCAACGAGGTGTATTTGTAGTTAGACCGACGCGCCTTTTATCTGAGGCGCGTCGGTCTGCGAGCATTGAGCGAGCGGCCAAGCCCACGGATGTGGGCGCCCGGCGAGGGCGAAATCACAAAGGCTGAAGCGTGATGCACATTTAGGGCGTCACGCTTCAGCCGGCCAGTTCCTTGCCGCGCCGGGTGGCGGCGGCGACCGCCTCGGCCATCAGCTCGTCAAAGCCCTTGCCGGCCTGCATCAGCACGGCCAGGGCGGCGGCGGTGGTGCCGCCGGGGCTGGTGACGTTGATGCGCAACTGCTCGCTGCTTTCGGGCGATTGCTTGAGCAACTGGCCCGAGCCCCACACGGTGGCACGCGCCAACCGGGTGGCCAGATCGGCGGGCAGGCCGGCGGCAACCCCGGCCTTGGCCATCACCTCGGCCAGCAGGAACACATAGGCCGGACCGGACCCCGAGACGGCGGTCACCGCGTCCATCTGGTTCTCGTCGTCGATCCAGGCCACCTCGCCCACCGCTTCCAGCAGCACCTGACAGGCGGCGCGACGGGCAGCATCCACCTGGGCGTTGCCGACGCAGACGGTGATGCCGGACTGAACGGCGGCCGGGGTGTTGGGCATGGCGCGCACGATGGCGACCTGCCCCAGCAGGCCCTCGAAGAAAGCCAGCTTCTTGCCGGCGGCGATGGAAAGGAACACGCCGGACTGGTACTTGGCGTAAGCCGGGGCGATGTCGGCCATCACCTGCGGCTTGACCGCCAGCACCACCACGTCGGGGGTGAAGGCGCGATCGATGGCGGCGGCATCCTCGACCACGGCCACCCCCTTGGGGGCAAAGGCGTCGCGGGCGGTGCTGCCCGGCTCCACCACCACGATGCCGGCGGGGTCGATGCCCCGTTCCAGCCACCCCGCCAACATGGCGGAACCCATCTTGCCACAGCCGACCAACAGCACTCGGGTCACGGCGCGATCCCCCTGCATTGAACCAAGGCGACAGCAATAAGCATGAACGGGCACGAAGGGAACCCCCCTCGTGCCCGTTCATGGCAGCAACGCAATCGTGTTAGGGCACAACGTCTGGCCACACCACGGCTCGGCGTCAGGCTTCGCCCACGGTCTCCAGCAGCGAGGCGGCAATGGCGTCCTTGGCCGATTTGCCGCCCCAGATGACGAACTGGAAGGCGGGATAGAACCGCTCGCACTCGGTGACGGCGATATCCATCAGGTCTTCGATCTGTTCGGGAACGAAGCCGGCGGCGCCCCGCAGCAGCGAGGTGTGCCGGAACATGGGCACGCCTTCCTCTTCCCACAGACCGAAATGTCCGAGCCACATCTTCTCGTTGATCAGGGCCAGCAACTCGAAAATCGGGGCCCGCTTGGCTTCCGGCACCTTCATGTCGAAGGCGCAGGTAAAGTGCATGCCGCCCATGTCCTCGCGCCAGGCGAAGTACAGGGAGTAATTGCACCACCGGCCAGGGACCTCCACCGCCAGCTCTTCGTCGGAGCGACGGTCGAAGGCCCAGTCATTCGCGGTAACGAACTGCTCGACAATGTCGAGAGGGTTGATCGCGGTCTCTTCCTCATAGGCGAGGGAAATCGACATGCCTTCACCCTCCATGGCTGGGCTATCGCTTGAGGGCCGACCAGAACCTAAAGTTTGTGGCCGACCTACCCCCTGCGTACAAGCGGTAGACTAGTCACAGGAGTCCGAACGGCGCAAGGCATTATCCGCCCGCTACTTCGCTTTTGTTGTGGATAAACGGCCGATTCGTGCCCCACTGACGGCTTATGCCATCGGTGAGGGGTCGAAACGCGCGTTTGTTGTTACGTGTTGTTACGAAGACTTTTGCGCGCCGGTCAGTTCGGCGATTTTTGCTTCCAGCTGGGCCACGCGCTCGGCCAGCTCTTCCTGTTCGGTGCGGGCCTTGATGGCCAGGGCGCGCACGGCCTCGAACTCGTCGCGCGGCACCATGTCGGCGCCGGCCATGAAGCGTTCGAACTGCTGGCGCACCAGCGCCTCGACCTCGGCCTTCAGCCCCGACAACGCCCCCAGCGCACCCCCGGCCATGCGGGCGAGATCGTCGAAAAAGGGGTTCTGGGTCTGCATGGCGTAAGCTCTTTCAGTCGTGACGGCGGCGATATTATGGGAGCGGAGCGGCGAATTGCAAGGAAGCGCCGCGCCGGCGCGGCTTGCCCCCGCCTCCGCCCCGGCCTATAAAGCCGCAAGGCTTACTCTAGGGAGCATCGGCCGCCATGATCGTCGTCACCGGGGGTGCCGGTTTCATTGGGTCCAACATCCTGGCCGCGCTGGAAGAGCGCGACGCCGGCAAGCTGGTGGTCTGCGATCGCCTGCGCGCCAACGACAAGTGGAAGAACATCGCCAAGCGCGAGCTGGCCGACATCGTCCACCCCGAGCAGCTGTTCGACTTCCTGGAAGCCAACCGCAAAAGCATCCAGGTGATCTTCCACATGGGCGCCATCTCGGCCACCACCGAGACCGACGCCGACAAGATCGCCGCCAACAATTTCTCGCTGTCGCTGGCGCTGTGGAAATGGTGCGCCATGTCCAACGTGCGCTTCATCTACGCGTCCAGCGCCGCCACCTATGGCGACGGCAGCGCCGGTTTCGACGACGACTGGTCCATGGACCATCTGGCCAAGCTGCACCCCATGAACGCCTATGGCTGGTCCAAGCACCTGTTCGACCGCCGGGTGTCGCGCAAGATCGCCCAAGGCTCGCGCCGGCCGCCGCAATTCGCCGGCCTGAAGTTCTTCAACGTCTACGGCCCCAACGAATACCACAAGGGCGGCCAGCAAAGCGTGGTGGCCCAGGTCTATCCGCACGCCAAGGAAGACGCCGCCTATCAGCTGTTCCGCTCGCACAATCCGAAATACAAGGATGGCGGCCAGATGCGCGACTTCATCTGGGTGGGCGACGTGGTCAACGTGATGATGTGGCTGCTGGACAATCCCCAGGTCAGCGGCATCTTCAACGTCGGCACCGGCAAGGCCCGCACCTTCCTGGATCTGGCCTCGGCGGTCTACAAGGCGCTGGGCAAGGACCCCAAGATCAAGTTCCAGGACACGCCGGTGGCCATCCGCGACAAGTACCAGTACTTCACCGAAGCCAACATGGCGCAGCTGCGCGCGGCGGGCTACGACAAGCCGTTCACCTCGCTCGAGGACGGCGTCACCCAGTACGTCCAGAAGTTCCTCGACTGCCCGGATCGGTACCGCTGATGCTGGCCCTCGCCTACCCGCACATCGACCCCATCGCCATCGAGCTGGGGCCGTTCGCCATCCGCTGGTACGCCATCGCCTACATCGCCGGGCTGATGCTGGGCTGGCGCTATGTGAAGTGGCTGGTGTCCAAGCCGCCCCACGCCATGCGCGACATCGACGTGGACGACTTTTTGGTGTGGGCGACGCTGGGCGTGGTGCTGGGCGGCCGGCTGGGCTATGTGCTGTTCTACAAGCCGGCCTATTACCTCAGCCACCCGGCGGAAATCTTCATGCTGTGGCATGGCGGCATGGCCTTTCACGGCGGCGCGCTGGGCGTCATCGTCGCCATCATCCTGTTCGCCCGGCGGCGCGGGCTGAACCTGTTCGCCATCGGCGACGTGGTGTGCTGCGCGGTGCCCATCGGGCTGTTCTTCGGCCGCATCGCCAATTTCATCAACGGCGAGCTGTTCGGCCGCGTCGCCCCCGACGTGCCGTGGGCCATGGTCTTCCCCGGCGGCGGCCCCGATCCGCGCCATCCCAGCCAGCTGTATCAGGCCGGACTGGAAGGTCTGGCGCTGTTCCTGGTGCTGTTCCTGCTGTGGCGCAAGCGCGACATCCGCGAACATCGCGGCACCCTGGCCGGCGTGTTCCTGATGGGTTATGGCATCGCCCGCATCATCGGCGAATTCTTCCGCCAGCCCGACGCCCATCTGGGCTTCCTGGTCGGCGGCGCCACCATGGGGCAATTGCTGTCGGTGCCGTTGATCCTGACCGGCGCCGGTGTCATCTGGTGGGCGCACAAGTACGGCCATCGGCCGTAAGGCAGAGGCGGCATGAGCGGGCTTACCGACATCCTCGCTGAACGCATCCGCACCGGCGGCCCCATCACCGTGGCCGATTTCATGGCCGAGGCGCTGGGCCACCCCGAGCACGGCTATTACACCACGCGCGAGCCGTTCGGCACCCAGGGCGACTTCACCACCGCCCCCGAAATCAGCCAGATGTTCGGCGAGATGATCGGGCTGTGGGCGGCGGTCACCTGGCAGATGCTGGGCAGCCCCGAGCGCGTGGTGCTGGCCGAGCTGGGACCCGGACGGGGCACCCTGATGGCCGATCTGCTGCGCGCCGCCGCCACCGTGCCACCTTTCCTGAAAGCAGCCGAAATCTGGCTGGTGGAAACCAGCCCGCGGCTGCAGGCACGCCAGCGCCAGACTCTGGCCGGCAACGAGGTGCGGTGGGCGGAGCGGTTCGAGGACCTGCCCGACGGCCCGCTGATCGTGGTCGCCAACGAATTGTTCGACGCCCTGCCCATCCGCCAGTTCGAAAAGACCGGCGGCATCTGGCGCGAGCGCATGGTCGGGCTGGCCGGCGATGCCTTCGCCTTCGTCCCCGGCCCGGAGGCCGAACCCGAGCTGCCGGCCGAGGTGCTGGCCGCCGCCGACGGCGCCATCGCCGAAACCTGCCCGCAGGGGCGCGAGCTGGCCGCCGCCATCGGCCGCCGCATCTCTCGAACCCCCGGCGCGGCGCTGATCATCGA
This sequence comes from Magnetospirillum sp., assembly GCA_035298685.1. Taxonomy (GTDB): domain Bacteria; phylum Pseudomonadota; class Alphaproteobacteria; order Rhodospirillales; family Magnetospirillaceae; genus Magnetospirillum. The sequence continues at coordinate 10,379 of DATGXU010000071.1, forward strand.
TTACGGCCATGCCCTGTCGGGCGTTGGCGACACCCTGCAGGCGGTCAAGCGCCACCGCTTCCACCCGGTGCTGGAAAAGCCCGGCCGCGCCGACATCACCGCCCATGTGGATTTCGAGGCGCTGGCGGCGGCGGCCATTCCCGCCCGCGCCTGGGGGCCGGCGACCCAGGGCGCGTTCCTGTCGGCGCTGGGCATCCAGGCCCGCGCCGGCATGCTGGCCCAGGCGGGCGGCCCCAAGGTGGCGGCGGACATCGCCGGCCAGATGCGGCGCTTGATCGACCCCCAGGAAATGGGCACCCTGTTCAAGGTTTTGGCGCTGGCCCATCCCGCATTGCCGGCCCCCATCGGATTCGCGTCGTAGCCAAGGCTTTCCATGATCACCCTGTCCGCATTGAACGAGGTCAACCGCATCCGCCATGCCTTCTTCACCCGTGAAGGCGGCGTGTCGCAGGGCATCTATGCCTCGCTGAATTGCGGCCCCGGCTCCAGCGACGACGCGGCGGCGGTGGCGGAAAACCGCAGGCGCGCCATGGTCATGCTGGACCTGCCGCCCCAGGCGCTGGTCACCGTGCATCAGGCACACACCCCCGACGTGGTGGTGGTGGACGGCCCGTGGCCCGAAGGCGGCCGCCCGGTGGCCGACGCCATGGTCACCACCACGCCCGGACTGGCGCTGGGCATCCTGACCGCCGATTGCGCGCCGGTGCTGTTCGCCGACCGGCGCGGCACCGTGGTCGCCGCCGCCCATGCCGGCTGGAAGGGCGCCATCGGCGGCGTGCTGGAAAACACGCTCGACAAGATGGTGGCGCTGGGCGCCCAGAAAAAGTCCATCGTCGCCGCCATCGGCCCCTGCATCGGCCAGCGGTCGTACGAGGTTGGCCCCGAGTTCCCGGCGCCGTTCGTGGCCGAAGACCCGCAGAACGCCGATTTCTTCGCCCCCAGCCGGCGCGACGGCCACTTCCTGTTTGATTTGCCCGGCTATGTCTCGCGCAAGCTGTCGCGGCTGGGCGTCGTCGACGTGACCCGGGTCCCCGCCGACACCTGCCGCGACGAAGCGCGTTTCTTCAGTTATCGCCGCACCGCCTTGCGCGGCGAAGCGGATTACGGCCGCCAGATGTCCGTGATCCTGCTGGACCGTTAGACCGGAGCGGCCGCCATGCCCTACTTCCTGATGCTGATGGCCTTTCTTGTGATCGGTTCGCTGGTCACCTGCGTCGCCATGGTGGCCTCGTGAGGTTGTCGGCCATCGCCGTGCTGGCGGCAACCGCCACCGCCCTGGCCGCCTGCGGCGATTTGCCCCAGCCGTTTCGCCACGAGGGCGCGCCCAGTTCGCTGGCGCGGCCCAAGCTGACGCGCGGCGTCACCGTGCGGCCGCCGGGCGAAGGCCCCGAGGCCCGCGCGCTGGCCGACGCGCTGGTGCGGGCGCTCGAGGATCAGGAAGTGCCGGCGCTGGTTCACGAGGGGCCGGCCTTCGGCCATGTGATCGACGGTGAAATGCGCGACGGCGGCAAGACGGTGTCGGTGCGTTGGGCGT
>DATGXU010000072.1:0-29994 GCA_035298685.1 Magnetospirillum sp.
CGGTCCAGGGTGTCGGTCAGCCGCTTGAGCGACCGGGTGGCCTCGTTCAGACCGCGCAGGGTCTGGCGGGTGTCCTGCTGCAGCGGGCCGTCGCCGGCCAGCGAGCCGTTCAGGGTTTCCAGGCTGGCGCGCATTTCCTTCAGGCTGTCGCGCAGTTCCGGCATGATCTCGCGGTCGGTGCGCGCGGCCATGGCATCCAGCCGCTTCATGGTGGCGTCGGCGCTGACCAGCACCTTGTGGACGTCCTGGCCGATGGTGTCGAACGGCACCTTTTCCAGCTTGTTCAGCACCGCCTGAACCTGCTTGTACAGCTCTTCGAAATCGCCGGGCACGGTCGGCAGCTCGGCCAGGTCGCCCAGCGTGCCCAACTGCGCCGGCGCCGCGATGGGGAAAAAGTCGAGAGCCACATACAGCTGTCCGGTCACCAGACTGCCGGTGCGCAGCTGCGCGCGCAGGCCGCGCCGCACCAGTGCCGCCACCGCCTTGCGCCGCTGTTCCTCGGTCTGGGGGCGGGGCTCGCCGCCCAGATTGCCCAGCCGGTCCGGGTAAACCAGCACGGTCACCAACGGGGTGTAGTCGCCCTTTTGCGGGTCGAAGGCCATGCCGACGGTCTGGACCTGTCCCAGTTCGACGCCGCGGAAATCCACCGGCGCGCCGATGCTGAGGCCGCGGACGCTTTGATGAAAGCGCAGCACCAACGGAAACGCTTCGCCGTCGGGGGCTTTCAGGGCGGTGTCGTGGTCGGCGGCCAGGGCGAAGCGGGTAGCGGGGGCCGCCTCGGGCGCATCGGTGTCGCCGTGGGGGTTCTCGAACGCCACGCCCCCCAGCAGCAGGGCGGCCAGGGACTGGGTGTTCAGCTTCACCCCGCTGGCATCCAGCCGCAGGTCCACGCCGCTGGCGTGCCAAAAGCGGGTGTCGGTGTTGACGAAGCGATCATAGGGCGCCTTGATGAAGGCGCTGAGGAACAGGCTGTGGCCGTCCGGCTGCAGGGCATAGCTTTCGATGTGCCCCACGGGAATGCGCCGGAAGAACACCGGCGAGCCCACGTCCAGCGACCCGATGTCGCGCGCCACCAGCACGAAGCGGCGGCCCGGCACGTCGGAAGCGATGACCGGCGGCGAATCGAGGCCGGTGAATTCGCTGGCGGCCTTGGTGGAATGGCCGCCGTCCACGCCGATATAGCTGCCCGACAGCAAGGTCTCCAGGCCCGATACGCCGCTGCCCGCCATGCGCGGGCGGACCACCCAGAACCGGCTGTCCTCGACGGCGAAGCTCTCGGCCTCCTTCTTCAATTCGATGCGCACCAGCACGCGCGAGCGGTCGGGGGCCAGGTGGACCTCGGTGACGTCGCCGATCTCGACGTCCTTGAACTTGGCCTTGGTCTTGCCGGCCTCGATGCCCTGGGCGCTGGCGAAACTGATGGTGATGGCGGGGCCGCGCTGGTTCAGCGTGTGGATCACCAGCGACAGGGCGAACACCGCCGCCAAGGCGGGGATGATCCAGATGGCCGAGGGCACCCAGCGGCGCGGCGGCTTGATCTGCGGATAGGGAACGGAATCAGCCGGACGCACGAGCGGGGGAATCCCAAATCAGCCGAGGGTCGAAGGAATGGGTGGCGACCATAGTTAGCGCCACCACGGCGCCGAAGGCAATGGCGCCGGGGCCGGCCTCGATCACCGCCAGCCCGCGAAAGCGCACCAAGCCCACCATCAGCGCCACCACGAACACGTCCAGCATGGACCAGCGGCCCACATATTCGATGGCGTGGAACAGGGTGACGCACTGGCGCCGGTTCAGCGGCCAGCCGAACTGCACGGTCAGGGCCAGGATGCCCAGGATGCCCATCTTGGCCATGGGGACCAGGATGCTGACGGTGAAGATCAGCGTCGCCAGCCCGGGCGAGCCCGAATGCCAGAAATAGACCACGCCGCCGATGATGGTGTCTCGCGAGGTGCCGAACAGCGACGTGGTCTGCATGATCGGCAGCAGATTGGCCGGGAAGTACAGGATGATGGCCGTCAGCAGCAGCGCCCAGGTCTTGGACAGGCTGGCCGGCTTGCGCGGGGTGACGTGGCCGCCGCAACGGGGACACGCGGCGGGGGCGTCGGCAAGCGACAGCATGCGGCCGCAATGGGCGCAGGCCATCAGCCCGGCCTGGGCGGCGGAAGCGAAGTCGTCAGTCATCGAACGGCTCGCTCCACAATTGGCGCGGATGGAACGACAGCACCGCCGCCATCAGCACCGTCAGCACCGCGAAGGCCCACAGCGCCAGGCCGGGAAGCAGGGTCGCCATGCCCGACAGTTTGACCAGCGACACCACCACGCCCAGCATGAACACCTCGACCATGCCCCACGGCCGCAATTCCTGGACGAAACGCAGCAAGGGCGCGAACCAGCCGGGGCGGCCCTCTCGTCGGCCGGCGGCCAGCAGCAGCGCCAGCATGCTGAGCAGGTCCACCAGCGGAAACACCTGGGTGGTGGCGCATACCAGCACCGCCATCATCTGCCGTCCCTCGGACCACAAAGTGGCGACGGCGCCGGCCAGGGTGGTGCCGCTGCGCAGCCCCTGGATGCGCAAATCGACGATGGGCACGGCATTGGCGATGACGAAGACGATCAGCGCCGCCACCACCAGCGCCCGCACGTGATCGGGGGTCAGCTGGTGGCGCCGCAGCAACACCGAGCCGCAGCGCACGCACAGCGCCTTTTCTCCCAGGCGCAAGCGCGGCTGCCGGTGCAGGGCGTCGCAATGGGGGCAGGCGCAAAGATCATCCATGGCACGACCATAGCCCGCCGCTTGACCGCCATCAACGACCGCATGGCCGTAGCCCGGCAAGGCTGTTGCATGGAGGTGCGTCGATGACCGAGAAGCAATGGGGCCTGCTGATCATTTCACCCATGATCGCCGCCACCGGCGTTGCGCTGTGGCGCCAGGGCGCCCTGGGCGGCAAGGCGCTGATCGCCGCCACCCTGGCGACGGCGGCGGTGACGGCGTTCCTGGTGCTGATGCAATAGGGGTAGCGGGAGCGCCCGACGCGACCCTGGGGCTGGCGCGACTGTTAGTGGGGCAAGCGAAAGCTTTGGCGGGCCCTGACCGCGCGGCCGGGCATGGCCCGCTGTCGTCGCGCATCTTGCCATCAGCCAGGGAGAACGCCATGAAACAGGCCATGATCGCCATCGCCGTGCTGGCGACGGTCGCTGCCGGCCCGACCCTTGCCCAGACGGTCCAGCAGGATCAGAGGGTGCCCGCCGGGCGTGAGCTCGAGCCGCCCGGCGGTGCCTACCAAGGCTATCAGGAAACCCGCAATCCGCCCGAACAGGTGGCCGAAGTCCCCGGCGTGCCCGAACGCGGAAACAGGCCGCATCCCGGCACCCTGACCAAGTTCAACAGCAATACCGGTTACGGGCCGGAAGTGGAGTTCGAGAAGGAACGCCGCGAGGCGCAGCAGCGCGAACTGGGGCGCTGACGCGGCAACCAACAGTGGACGAGGGCGGCTGATACGGCCGTCACGCGGCTTCTTGGCCGACAGTCAATGGCTGTCGGCCTTTTTGTTTTTGCTTTGACCTCGCCCGCTTTGTCATCAAAGATCGTCATAACCGGACGTCGATCTTTTCCGGATCGTGTTCGCCTGCCAGCCGGTTCGTGCATTCTCGGTTTAGAAACGCTGGGCGTCCGGATGATGCAAAGGGCTTCTGGCCCGACAATGGTGGGGGAAAACATGCGCTTGTGGCGTTACGCGGTTCTGGCCATGGTGGCGGTCGTGCTGCAGGGCTGTCTGGGGCCCGATTACCAGACCACCTATCAATTCACTCCGCCCCGGTCGGCCGAGGGCCGGCTGTGCACCAGCCAGTGTCAGCAGATTCGCGGTTATTGCCGGGAAAGCTGCGACAACAAAGGCCGCGACTGCACCCCGGCCCAGGAAAGCCGCCATCGGAGCCAGTGCGAGAACGATTATCGCACCTGTTATCAGAATTGCGGCGGCACCGTGCGCCAAGTGACCACCTGCGTGTCCGACTGCGACGAAAAGCCGTCGCGCTCGTCGTCGAGCAGTTCGGATTCGGGCCTGTGCCGCAAGGGCGCCCACGTCGAGGCCAGGTCGGAGGGCGACTGGTATCCGGCGGTGGTCAACGGCAATCAGCATGCCGACGGCCGTTGCCCGGTTCACTATGACGGCTACGGCAAGGAATATGACGAGGCGCTGCCCATGAACTCGATCCGCCGGCCGCGCTGAGAAACCGGTCTTCAGGGGGGATCACTCTCCCCTGAAGACCGCCTTGGCGACGGTGTCGACGATCGATGCGTCGGTTTCGGAATTGCCGTTGGTCATGAAAACGATGGCCGTCTTGCGGGACGGGTAATGGCGGATTTCGGCCTCGAAGCCGTCTTCCAGGCCGGTATGGCCGATCCAATCCCCGCCCCAATCGTCATTGCCCAGCTCGGCGCCTAGGCCGTTAAAGGGTTCATCGCGGAATTCCGGGAAACTTGCTTCCGCCGTCATCGCCGGGCTTGACCCGGCGATCCACGGTTTACCGCACAAAAATCATTTATAACAATGAGTTAGGTGGTCACGCGTGGATGCCCGCGTCAAGCGCGGGCATGACGGCTTCCAGAATGGCAATGAGGCATGTCCACGCCTTCCCGCCAATCCGTGGGGATCGAATAAGGCGGCCGTGGCCGTCACTCGCCGGCCCAGAACGGATCGAGCTTGCCCACATCCGGGGAGATGAACCCGGCCCGTTCCAGGGTGGCTCGCAGGGCGCCGGTGGCCGGGCCGGTCAGGCGCACCGTCTTGCCCAGTTGCGAGGCGCCCAGGCGGGCCGCCAGCAGCATCTGGACGAAGCCGACATCGGCTTCCTCGACTTTCGAGCAATCGATCTCGACCCGATCATTCAACGCGACCGCCGCGAACATGCGCGAGCGGGCGGAATCAATCCCCCTCAGGGTCATCGGTCCGTGGAACGCGACGGTGATGGTATGAGATTCTTCCATCGTCTCCCCCCCCTCCCTTCATCAGGCCGACACTGGTAAGGATAGCTCAGGGTTGCGGGTGCGGCCACGTAGCTGACGTCGCTACGCCGCTTAACCGTTCGACGAGTCGATGGCATTAGACGAATGGCGAGTGGATCAGCCTGGGCGCGTCGGGCCGCCTGCCCTCAGGCCAGCCCGCCGTCCCGCGACGCCCACGCCGCCGCCTGCGAGCGGTTCTTGACGCCCAGGCGGCGGAAAAGCCGGCTGACGTAGAACTTGACGGTCGCTTCCTGCAGGTTCATGCGCCGGCCGATTTCCTTGTTGGTCAGGCCGTCCATGATCATCCGCAGCAATTCGCCGTCCCTGTCGTCAAGGGCCGAAATGTCGGCGGGGATCTCCTTTTCCAGCGGCGGGACGGCCGCAGGGGCCGAGACCGGAGCGCAGGCCGCGCTGTATTCGATCGGCAGATAGGTGCCGCCATGCAGCACCACCGACACCGCGTCGGTGAAGGGGCGGGGGTCCATGGTCTTGGGCAGGTAGCCACGGGCGCCCGCTGCGATGCAGCCCCGCACGTCGGCGGTGTCGGCCACCCCCGAAACGACGATGACGGATGCCGATCCGGCCAGCGAGACCACGCGCCGCACCGCCTGCGTGCCGTTCATGTCCGACATCGAGAAATCCAGGATGACCAGATCGGCCGACGTTTCGCCCAACGCCGTGCACAGCCCCTCGAAGGATGAGAACGATTGCACCTCGGCGCCGCGAAAGGTTTTGCAAAGCTGGCGTTCCAATGCATCCAGATAGAACGGATGATCGTCGGCCAATAAAATGCGCATGTCCCTCAGCCCCCTTGTCTGTCGATCACCGGATGCTTCCCCCTTTTGCGGATGCGATCAGACGGCGTCACGGAAGTTCGTAATTCACGCTCATTCTCTGAAGGGCCGGTTCGTTCATGTTGGCCCTGGTGATGACGGCGAAGTCGACGCTGACCCGGACGGGAACGTCTTTTCCCCGGCTTGCCGCCACGGCCACCGCCACCGCCCGATACCCCATGGATTCGTTGTCCTGCAGCACCGACGCCGACAGTGTTCCGTCCTCGAGGGCCTGCCGGAATTCCGGCCGCCAGTCGATGGTGGCCAGACGGGGGCGCGACTGGGGCGCCATGGCGCCGACTACGCGCACCGCGCCGAACGCCACCGATTCGTTCGGGGCGAACACGGCATCCAGCTTGCCGCCATGGCCCTGCAGCAGGCGGGCGATGTATTCCTCGGTCTCGCGAAAGCGGTTGCCGACGAACGGATCGCCCACCACGTTCCAGCCCTTTTCCACGGCGACGCTGATGAACCCTTCCTCGCGCTGCAGGGTCGACGGAACGTCGGGACGCAGGCGCAAGACCATCACGTTCGCCCCTTTGGCCAGCACCGACGCCAGGCTGAGCGCCGCCGCCCGGCCCGCGGCGAAATTGTCGGTCGAGACGGTGGAGCGGGCGTCGTATTGCGGTCCGTCGCGATCCACCAGCACCAGGGGAACGGGAAGCGAAACCGGGGTGTCCACTCCCTTCAACGTCTCGGGCGCCATGACGATGCCGGCGACCTTCTGGCTCAGCATGTAGTCGATGATCCGCAGGTGGAGGTTGTCGGGGTTGTCCATGATGGCCCGTTCGCTCAGCGACCGCACCAGCAGGCGGACGCCAAGATCGTCGGCCGCCTTCCTCATGCCGCGTTCCAGGCCCCGGAAAAAGCCGTGAGTGTGGCCATGCACGATCACGCCGATCTCTTCGCCGGCGGCGTTTCGGGCAAGGGCGCCTTCTCCGGCCAGCAGGCAGACAACGGCGAGAGCCAGGCGCAACAGGAAATGTGCCATCGTTCTCACGGACGCAGTTTCGGCGAACTCACACGGTTGATCATTAAACTACAAATTGGACGGGTGCTCCACAGCGGTTCACCGGAAAAGCCATGGATGGCGCTCTTGCCATCGGTGGTGGAGGCGCCTAGCGTGGTCGCGGGCCAATCCACGGCGTGGGGATGCGCATGGTGCAAGGGGGTGGGGGGGAAACGGTGGCGGACGGAACGTTCTGGCGCAGCCGGATTGGGCGGCGCCTGCTGACGTCGCTTTTCCTGTTCAGTCTTACCGTCACCATCGGCCTTTTCGCCTTCGAGATCGTCCAGGAATACCGCCATGGCCTCAAGGCCATCAATGGCCGCCTTGATGAGATCGAGCACAGCTATGCCGTCTCTGCCGCCGACGGCATCTGGGCCATGGACCGCGAGGCGGTCAAGCTGCTGGCCCAGGGCGTGGTCAGCCTTCCCGGCATCCGCTACGTGGAAATCCGGGAAAGCGACGCGTCGCGGCCCGACGCCCTCGTGGTTTGGGCGGGAGAGCGGCAGACGGCCGATTTCATGCCGCGCGACATCGCACTTGTTCACCATGACGGACAGCAAAGCCATGCGGTGGGCGAACTGCATGTCGAGGCGACACGCAAGGAACTCTATGAGCATCTGCTGCGCCGCGGACAGTTCCTGCTTGGCCAAAAGACGCTGAACACCCTTTTGATCGCGACGTTCTTTCTGTTCGTCTTTCACCACATGGTGACCCGCAGGATACTGGACCTGTCCAGCCGCGTCGCGGCGTTCGGCGGGGTGCCTCTGGATGGGGCGTCCGGGGGCGGCACGGGCGACGAAGTCGATCGGCTGGACGACACCTTCGAATTGATGCGCGCGAACATCGCCGCCAAGGGCGCCGAGCTGGAGGCGCGGGAAAGCCAATACCGCACGCTGGTCGAACATTCCCCCGACACCATCGTGCGCTACGGCCGCGATTGCCGGCGGGTGTATGGGGGGCGCGGCGCGGCCGAGGGCTGCGACCCCGACGCCACCGAGATGTTCGAACGGAAGCTGAAAGGCGTCTTCGCTTCGGGCGAGCCCGCCATTTTCGACTTGGAATGGCGTGCCGGCACCTGGCTCGAGATGCGTCTGGTTCCGGAATTCGGCAAGGACGGGGCGGTCGAGAACGTCCTGGCGATCTCTCGCGACGTCAGCGACAGCAAACTGGTCACCAAGACCCTGCATTTCATCGCCGACCCGGCGGGCACAGTCTGCGACGGCGACTTCATGGCGGCTTTGGCCCGTCACCTTGGCGAAACCTTGGGCGTGGCCTATGTCATCATCGACCGTCTGGACCGCGAGCCCGGAATCGCGGAAACGGTGGCGTTGTGCGCCTGGGGCGAGATCCTGCCCAACATGCGCTATGCCCTGGCCGGCACCCCGTGCGCGGACGTGGCCGGCAGCCAATTCTGCCTTTACCCCAGCGGCGTGCAGGAGCGTTTTCCCGAGGACAAGCTGCTGGTGGACATGGGCGTCCACAGCTATGCCGGTGCGCCGCTCAAGGATACTACCGGCAAGCCCATCGGCCTGATCGCCATCCTTCACACCGCGCCGTTCGCCAACGAGAGCATGGTCACGCAGATTCTGCGCATCGTCACGCCGCGTGCGGCGGCGGAACTCGAGCGCGCCGAAAGCGACCGCACCTTGGCCCAGCGGGAACAGCAGTTCCGCAGCCTGGCGGAAAGTGCGCCCGACAACATCATCGGCTACGACCTTGACGGCAGCATCCGTTATATGAACGCCAGGCTGCTGCGCAGTCTCTCGCTGGCGTCCGTCGACGAGGTGATCGGGAAACGCCCGTCCGAAGTTTGGCCCGACGGCCGTTTCTCGGCGCTGGAACAGGGCGCCCGGCAGGCCTGTGAAACCGGGGAGACGGTCACCGTCGAACTGAAGCCGGGCGACGAGCTTCACCATGTGGTCATCGTCCCTGAACGCGACACCACGGGCAGCATCATCGGCACCCTGGCCTTTGGCCGCAACGTCACCGAACTGGTGCGCATGCAGCGGGAACGGCAGCTGTTGCAACAGGCCGTCGACCAGTCCGCCGACACCTTCTTCGTGGTCCTGGCCAGCGGGCGCTTCGCCGTCGTCAACGACTCGGCATGCCGTTCCCTGGGCTACAGCCACGAAGAGTTCAGGACCATGACGGTCGCGGATATCGACGCCGATCTTTCCCTGGCCGAAATTCAGCAAAAGATCATGTCGCTGGAACCGGGAAAGCCCAGCCTGTTCGAAAGCCGTCATCGCGCCAAGGATGGCCGCATCATCCCCATAGAACTGACGGTGTCGCTGTTCGAGGATTGCGACGAGCGTTCGTGCATCGCCATCGCCCGCGACATCACCGAACGCAAGCGGTTCGAGGCCGAGCTTGAATCGAAGGAGCGCCAATACCGCAGCTTGGCCGAGAATTCGCCCGACGTCATCGTCCGCTACGACCGCGACTTGCGGCGCATCTACGTCAATCCCCGCTTCGAGGATCTGACCGGGCGTGGCCGGTCCGACGTCATGGACAAGGTGCCGGGCGAGAGGTGGGGCGGCTCGATACCGTCCGAGAAATATCTGGCCATCGTGCGCGGCGTCATCGAGTCGGGCCAACCGGCCAGGTTCCGCATGGCCAGACTGCGACCGTGTGGCAACCACATCGTGCACGACGTGATCTGCGTTCCCGAACGTGGCGAGGACGGCGAAAGCATCGGCGCCCTGACCATCGGCCGCGACGTCACCAAGCAGGAGGCGACGGAACGCCAGTTCCAGACCCTGGTGGAGAACTCGCCCGACCATATCGTCCGTCTGGACCGCGACACCCGCCTGCTGTTCGCCAACCAGAACACCTTGTCGGATTATGGCTGGAGCGCCGAGGAGGTCTTCGGCAAGACGGCTGACGAATTGGCGGAACAGCTTCCGCTTTGGGCAAAAGTGGCGGTGGCGGCGCGACAGGCCATCGCGCAAGGCGTCCCCAACGTCATCGAGCTGATGCCCGATTCGGATGTCCCGTTCAATCAACGAGAGGTCCGCCATATCCCGGAATTCGACGGCGACGGCAATGTGGTCTCGGTGCTGGGCATCTGCCGCGACATCAGCGAGCGGAAAGCCCGCGAGGCACATCAGATCCGCCTCAACCGCCTGCTTCAGGCCATCTGGAAGGCGCCGCCGCATCTGGACGAAGCCTTCGACGAGCACGAGCTGTTTCCGTTGGTTTGCGCGACCTTCGTCGAACAGGGCGGTTATGACGCCGCGTCGATTCGTTTGGTCGAGCAGGGTGAAGCGGTGTCCGTTCATGCGGCGCGTTCGGATGGGGCCGGCGGCAGTTGCGTCGTTCCGTCCGAGGCTTGCGACGCCGATGGCTCCGCCGTCGGTTTCGGGCTGAAGGATGCCCAGTCGAGGATATTCGGCTGTCTGGCGGTTCATTCCGCCGACCGCGACGGCTTCAGCCTCGACGAGATCGCGCTGCTGGCGGAATTCACCGGCAACCTGGCGGCCAACGTGCTGGCCCAGCGCGAAAGAAAGCGTCGCTCGGAAGTCGAGAGCCAGTTGATCCAGGCGCAGAAGTTCGAGGCTCTGGGCTTGCTTGCCGGAAATATAGCCCACGATTTCAACAACCTGCTGGGCGCCATCCTGGGCTATGCCGACCTGATCGCCAAGGAAACCCGTGACGGCGATTCCCCCCATCTTCTCGCGTCACGCATCGCGGCCGCGGGCCAGCATGGCAAGGCTTTGATCGCGCAGATCCTTACCTTCGCGCGCCGTACCAACGCCAGCTTCGAGCGTTTCTCGCTGGCGGCGTCGCTGGAGGAGATCCGGACCCTGCTGGCGGGCACCATTCCTTCGACCACCCGCCTGCTGGTGTCGGCGGACGGTGCCCACGGAACGGTGGTCGGCGACCGCAACCAGGTCGTCCAGATGGTGATCAATCTTTGCATCAACGCCCACCACGCGCTTGAGGGCCGGCACGGCGAGCTTGCCGTCAGCGCCCATCCGGCCCGCTTCGAGGGCGAGGCGGTTCGGCGCCTGTGCCGGCGCGACAACAAGCTGGTCGCCAATGCGCTGGAAACCTGGCACGACGCCGACGGAACCGCCCATGCCGTGCTGGGGCGGCTGTGCTCGGATCGCCGCTACACCGTGGTGCGAATCGCCGATACCGGGTGTGGCATGGACGAACCTCTGTTGCAGCAGGTGTTCGCGCCGTTCTTCACCACCAAGGGCCGGACCCGGGGAACCGGATTGGGGCTGTCCATGGTCCACGGCGCGGTGGTGGCCCATGACGGGGCGCTGGTGGTGGAAAGCCGGCTGGGCCAAGGAACCTGTTTCCAGGTGTTCCTGCCGGTGGGCGGCGACGAACCGGCGGCGGCGGAAGCGCCCAAGGCCGCGGGCCAGCCTTCGCCGCCGCTGGCGGCTGGCGGGCGGGTGTTGGTGGTCGATGACGATCCGCGCTTCTGCGACATGCTGTCCGCCGTTCTGGAACGGCGGGGCTTCGAGGTCGCGCCATGTTCCGACCCCCGCGAGGCCCTTGAGGCCATCGACGAATTCGGATGTGCGTGGGACGCCCTGGTCACCGACCAGACCATGCCCCACATGACCGGGCTTGAACTGGTCCGCGCCGTGCGCGAACGCTATCCCGATCTTCCCTGCATCCTGTGCACCGGTTTCGTCGAGGAAGGAATGAACGACGACACCCTTCGGCAAGCCGGGGTGACCGCCTTGCTGCGCAAACCCTTCGACCTGGATGGCCTGGTCGCGATCCTGTCGAAAGAGATGGCGGCCCGCCCCAGGTGAACGAGCGTATGGACCGTGCCCTCGCTGTCTTTCGTTGAATCAACGTTCGACAGCGCGGCGCGACGGGACGGTGGTGGCATACTTTCGGTTAGGGGGAAACGCACAGCCTGTGCCGCCCCGGATGCCTGCCGTCCGGGGTCAACGACTTCCCGAGCCAAAGCCGCCAGGGGCCAAGATGGAATTTCAGCCGTTGTTCTTGCAGGGCGAATGCGGTTCGCCACCATGCCGGCCGGCAGAAATTTTCGCCCGCGACCAGAACGCCTTCCAAAACCAGTTGATCGACGCCATCGCCGAGAGCGGGTTGCAGGTGCTGATTGTCGACGGTGGGTTGGTGACCCACTTCGCCAGTCTTCAGGGTGCGAGTGGGGGGCTTGGCTACAGTGACGGCGAAATTGCCGCCGGCTTGCCCCTGGGCGACATCGTTCATGCCACCGACCGGGCGCGGGTGATGGAGTATTATCACCGCCGTTTGGCCGGTGAAAGCGACACGCCGCGAAGCTTCGAATGCGGCCTGCTGACCAAAGGCGGCGAGCGGCGGGACTACGAGGTTTCGGCGGTCGACATGCCCGGAGCCTGCCCGCTGCGCGTGATCTATATCGGCAAGGACGTCACCGACCGCTTCCGCTGGGAGGCGGAACGCAGGAAGCAGGAACGCCTGTACCAAACCCTGGCCGAAAATTCTCCGGACATGATCGTCCGCTATGACCGGAACTGCCGCCGGCTGTATGTCAACCCGGCGGCGTCGCGGGCCTTTGGCTGCAGTCCCGCCGAGATGACGGGCAAGAAACCGACGGAATTCCCCCTTTGGAGCTACGCCGAGCAACTGGAACAGAAGTTGACGGCGGTGTTTGCGTCCGGCAACACGCTGCAGTTCGGAATGGAATGGAGCGACGGCACGCAAATGCCGATCGTGACCGAAGCGCGCCTGATGCCCGAATTCTCCGAAGACGGCTCGGTCGAAAGCGTGCTGGGCATCTTCCGCGACGTCACCGAAGCCCAGCTGGTGCAGAAAAAGCTGTACAAAGCGGCGTTCCACGACGCCCTGACCGGCGTTCCCAATCGCCTGTTGCTGGATGACCGCCTGCACCAGGCCATCGCCGACGCGGCCTATCATGGGCGCAAGATCTGCCTGATGATGATCGACGTCGACCGCTTCAAGTCCATCAACGACACCATGGGCCACGGGGTCGGTGACCAATTGCTGCGCGAGATGGCGGGCCGGCTGACCGATTGCCTGCGGTCCTATGACACCGTGGCCCGCCTGGGCGGCGACGAGTTCGTCATTCTCATGCCCGAGGTGCGCGACGGCGTCGATCTCGGCCGCATCGCCGACAAGATCCTTCGCGCGGTCGCCCGTCCCTATGCCTTGCAGGGAAAGGAATTCTGCGTCAGCGCCAGCATCGGCATCGCCATCTATCCCGGGGACAGCACCCATGTCCGCGACGTGACGGAAAACGCCCGCGACCTGCTGATGTATGCCGACGTGGCGCTTTATCACGCAAAGCGCCAAGGGCGGAACAATTTCCAGTTCTACTCCGCCGAACTGACCGAAATGGCAACCCGCAACGTCGCCATCGAAATGGGGCTGCGCCACGCGCTCAGCCGCAACGAATTCGAGGTGCACTTCCAGCCCAAGGTCTCGTTCGAGACGGACCGGGTGATCGGCTCGGAAGCGTTGCTGCGGTGGCGCTCGCCCCATCTGGGCATGGTGCCGCCCGATCAGTTCATTCCCATCGCCGAAGACACCGGCCTGATCGTGGAAATCGGCGCCTGGGTCCTGCACGAAGCCTGCCGTGCCGCGCGTGATTGGAACGCCGGCGGCATGGGGGAACACAAGGTCGCCATTAATCTCTCGGCGCGCCAATTCCTGCTGCCCGATCTGGTGCAAAACGTGTCCGACGTGCTGGCGGAAACCGGCTGCCGCCCGGAATGGATCGAGCTGGAAATCACCGAAACCCTGTTGCTGGACAAGGACGGGCGTGTGGCCGAAATGCTGTCGGCCCTGCAATCCATGGGCATCACCATCGCCATCGACGATTTCGGCACGGGCTATTCGTCGCTCAGCTACCTGGGCAATTATTCCATCGACACCCTGAAGATCGACAAGTCGTTCATCCAGGCCATGGACAGCGATTCGCGCCGGTCGGAACTGGTCAAGGCGATCCTGTCCATCGCCGAATGCCTGGGGCAGAAAGTGGTTGCGGAAGGCGTGGAAACATTCGAGCAGGTGGCGGCCCTGAAGAAGTTCAAATGCCACTTCGCCCAGGGCTGGTATTACGCCAAGCCACTGCCCAAAACGGAAATCACACCGCTGCTGTCGCGGCAGTTCGACATTCCGCTGGTTGCGGGGTGACGGTCTCCGTCAGTGCCACGGAAAATTGCGGGAAGTTGGTGGGCCCGGCAGGACTCGAACCTGCAACCAGACCGTTATGAGCGCGATGAGGTGCCCTCTTGACATGGACTGCGGCGAACGGCGGTGAACTCTATTGTATCGTGATATCAATGCGATAGCTGGCATGTACCGTTCGCCGTTGTGCGCGTTTGCCCCTGCCCATACGATGAAAGTGCACTTATTTAGCACTTAGGGCAGTGAGGACATCGTGCGGGCGACTATCAGCCAGAACCTGATCAAGACCATCAAGCCAGACAGCCGTCCCTTCGAGATTCGCGATGATCGCCTGAAGGGCTTGCTCCTGCGTGTGCAGCCCAGTGGCGTGATGAGCTACTACGTGGAGTACGCGCGGGGTAAGCGCATGTGCCTGGGGCGGGCCGATGTCCTTGACCCGGCAGATGCGCGCGAGAAGGCCAAAGGCGTGCTGAAGCAGGTCTATGACGGCAAGGACCCTGTGGCGGCGGCGAAGCTCGGCAAGGCTCACACCCTAGAGGGCTTCATTGACGACGAATACCAGCCTTGGGCCGAGGCCAACATCCGTACCCACAAGACGACGGTGCGACGGCTCAAGGCCAGCTTCGCCGGTTTCATGAAGCTCCGGCTGGCCGACATTGAACCGGTGCTGGTTGAGCGGTGGCGTGCAGACCGCCTGAAGGCCGGGGCAAAGCCCAGCACGGTAAACCGCGATCTGGACGACCTGAAATCATCGCTGGCGAAGGCCGCTGAATGGGGATTTATCGAGGCCAGCCCCGTTGCCAAGGTGGCGCGGTCCCGCGTCGATGATCGCGCCACCGTGCGGTATCTCAGCGACAAAGAAAAAACCGCGCTTCTGTCGGCCCTTGAGGCCCGAGAGGAACGTATCCGCAGTGAGCGTGACAGCGCCAACCGCTGGCGCGCGGAGCGTGGCCGCAACCTGCTACCAAACTTGCGCGCCATCGCCTTCGCCGATCATCTGAAGCCGATGGTGCTGGTTTCGCTGCATACCGGCCTGCGGTACGGTGAACTCGCCAACCTCACTTGGGGCGATATTGATTTCAGCATCCCCCAGCTTACGGTTCACGGCTTCAAGGCGAAGAGCAAGCGCACTCGCCATGTCCCGCTTAACGACCTCGCCAGCGAAACCCTCAAGAAGTGGAGAGCGCAGGCTGAGGAAACGCGAGGGCTGGTGTTTCCAAACCGCGACGGCGAACCGTTCGACAATGTCCGCACTTCCTGGGAAGGGGTGCTGAAGAAGGCGGAGATCATTAAGTTCCGCTGGCATGATCTGCGTCATACCTTCGCGTCGCAATTGGTTATGGCGGGCGTCGATTTGAACACAGTGCGGGAACTGCTTGGGCACTCCGATTATCAGATGACGTTGCGGTATGCTCACCTTGCGCCGGAGCACAAGGCGGCTGCGGTGGCCCGCTTGGTTGTTTGAGACTTTGTAATCAGGAGGGGGCGGTTCCCGTGACTCGCACCATTTTTCAAGGAGTTCTTGCATCTTGTTGCCGCCAGGCTTGGTTGCCGGCCTTTGTCAACAGGAGCAGCTCTCCTCCATCCCATTCGCGCACGGTGCCGTGATCGATTAGTATCGATCTGCCTGTGACAGGGGCGCCATCACAATAGTGCAATATGGGGTCGGATTTTGTACAATGAGGTAATATGTCGTAAAAGGCGCGCGCAATGTCTGGCGATAGATCGGCAATTAGCAAAGTTGCTATGATGAAATTGTGGTCTCAAAATTCGGAGAATGTGAGAAAGACAAGGTGCGATGTGTTAAAAACTGGCATTGCGATAAATGCTGTATTTGTGTTTTTGCTTGTAGCGTTGTATGCATTATTTGATGGTAGCGGCAAAGTTGAGGTGGTAGATCTTTCAGCAATGGCGGATGCGCGGATAAACTCATGTCTGAAGACTGGACTGGAGGCGCTTGACATTGTCGCGTGTGCCGCCGAGATAGATAGAGACCCCAATGTTAGTTCAGGCGTTAAAGCTCTTGTCTGGCAGCGGCTTTGTTCTAAGATAGGGTCTAATGTTGCTGTTATTTCAAATGAAAAGTTGATTCCATTAGTTGGTCGTTAATCACGTGTCTCACGCTCTGTAGAGGTGGGTGTTATGAGTGGTATTGGAGATTATGTTTCCTTTTCAATTTCAACATTGCGGCGTAGTGAGGATGATGGTGTCACTACAGTATCGCAGATATTAAGTACAAAAATACTTTATGTTGTCATCATTGTTGGGTTGAGTATTAACATATGCAGGTGGGCAAGTCGCCTCCCATATATACTCGCGTCTAGCGGTTACTTGAGGGATGATGGAATTTATGCTGCGGCGAATATTGCTGTTATATGTTTATGCGTTATGGCATGGTATTATCCAAAAATAACAATGAGAAAGATATATAATAATAGAAATAGAATTTTTGCTGGGTGGATGTTTGTAGTTCTTGTCTTTTGGGGGATTCTGGTTGACTTTCCATATTTTCTTGAGGGCATGCGCACGGGTGGTGGGGCGATGTTGCCTGTATTGACGATCTTTTTGAAAGTGTTCGTGGTCAGTTACCTAATTGTGAAAATACGCCAAGCACGGCGTGCCCTTTCAGAGCTTCCAGAGCGCTACGTGCTCTGTTGCATGAGCAATGGTTGCAGTTTGGAGGGGGTTATGCAGGAGATTCGCTCTATAATATCGTCTAAAGAACTGGTGGCATATTTTAAATACTGGTTCTCAGATTTAGATCCAAGTGACGTGATTGTGTTTCTAAAGGGTTACCGGACAGGTGATCCAAAATACGTCGCAGTTGATCGTGCTTTGTTGCGCGTGGCTGGCCCTGACTCCATGGAATAATGCTCAAGTAGGCAGAGCACGCGCGGTCGGTTGAGTAAAGCCATTGTCGATGCCGTGCGCATGCCCTCGGGAGGCGACGGAAAGGCCGTTGAGGTGCTCGGGGTTGGAGGGCGTGCTCACGCCCGATTGATATGTCGTTGTCGTTGCGGCCAGATATCATTTCATTTCGCCAACCTCTGCACCACCGACACCCCCACCCCATGTTTGGCGGCAATCTTCCGCAAGCCCAGCGCCCCCGCCCGCAGGTCGGCCAGTATGGCTTGTTCCTTCGCGGGCGGGGTTGAGGGGCGGCCCAGCCGTTTGCCCTGCGCCCTGGCCCGTGCCAGGCCCGCTTGCACCCGTTCCCTGATCATGGCGCGCTCGAATTCGGCGAACACCCCCAGCATCTGGAACATGGCCTTGCCCGAGGGCGTGGTGGTGTCGATGCCCTGCTGGTGGAGGTACAGGTCCACCCCGCTGGCGTGCAGATCAGCAAGGAACTGGACAAGGTGCTGAAGGCTGCGCCCCAGCCGATCCACTGACCAGGCCATCACCACGTCGATGCGACGGCGGGCGGCATCACGGCAGAGGCGGTCGAACTCAGGCCGCTTGTCGCGCCCCTTGGCGCCGCTGATTCCCGCATCCTCATAGATACCG
Source organism: Magnetospirillum sp. (assembly GCA_035298685.1). GTDB lineage: Bacteria > Pseudomonadota > Alphaproteobacteria > Rhodospirillales > Magnetospirillaceae > Magnetospirillum. The sequence goes on from DATGXU010000072.1 coordinate 17,480, forward strand.
ACGATGGCCCAGCCGCAGCGGGCAGCCATGGCCTCCAGTTCCAGGCGCTGGTTCTCGGTGGTCTGCCCGCTGGTGCTGACTCGCAGGTAGAGGGCGGCGCGGCGACCGGCAGGCCGGGCCATGCTCAATACTCCTCGGCCAGCATGATCGTCAGCACCCGCCGGGTCACCTGGGGATCGGCGGGGTCGGGCGAGCTGCCCGCCAATTGGGCGTCGTAATAGTCGATCTTCCAGAACACCCGCCGCCCCTGGAACCCGAGGCTGCCCATGTCGTGCTCGCCCCACGGATCGTTGTCGGGCCCGAAGGCATCGAAATGGGCGACGGCCTCCAACAACTCGCGCATGGCATCCTCGCCCATGGCGCGAATGCCGCTGGTGACCATCACCAGCCCACCGGCATGGGTGCGGCGCAGACGGTCGTTGAGGGCGCGGATGCGGTGCTGGCGAGCGGAAGGCTCCACCTTCGTGGTCATAATGGTTCTCCTGTGGTTTGGGGGTGAAGGCGTGCGGGCACGCGAACGGCTTCCCAGGCCGCGCCGGGCGGGCCGTGGAAGGCGGAAAGGGGGAATGGGGTGCTTGGGGCCGGTTTACGGCCGTCTGCGGCAGGCGGGCGCCCAAATTGCCTCGGGCGCGGTGCCGATGGCGTCACCGGCCAGCAGCCACACCACCGGCGGGTTCAAGGCATCTTCGGCCAACGGGCGGGGCACGGGCAGGGAAGCGGCGGCCAGCACCGGATGCTCAGTTGAACCGCCCGGTGCCGCGAAGGCCAGGCGCACCTCGGCCCGGTAGTCGCAGCCTTCCAACAGGGCCATGAGCTCGTCCACCGTCATCGCCGCAACCGAATGATCCTGTTTTGTTCTAATCAACCTTACCACGGCGGCGGCCACGATCCCAGCCGTTGGCTTCAAGGTCGTCGAGAACCGCAGAAATGCGGGCGAACGTCTGCTGGCGCACCCGGCAGCCTCGCCACCGCCCAATGGCCCTCGCCGCCCGTTCGAGGGCGGGCGCGACGGGCTGTAACGCCAACAGCCGATCGAGGGTGGTGAAGAAATCGATCCGGTCGCCCTCGTACCAGTCGTTAGGCAGCTCCGGCGACCCGGGACCGAGGTCGCACCACATGGCGCAGCCATCAGCCAGGACCATGATGTTGTTGCCGTACTCGAAATCCCCCAGTGCCCGCCCCAGCGCATGCACGGCGGCAATCCGCCGCGCCATCGAGGCCGCCAGGCGCAAGGCTTGCTCGGGCCGCCAGGTGCGCCCCCAACGCCCCCGGTCGAGCATCTTGGTCAGCGGCACGCCGTCGATGTAGTTCAGCACCAGATAGGGGATCGCCTCACGCCGGTTCCGCTGCCACACGCCCATGTGGTGATAGGCGGGCACGGCCCCGGTGGGGTGCAGCAGATCGAAGGTCGCCGCCGTGTGCCCAAGGAAGCCGGGCGGCCATTCGTTGGAGGGGCGGTAGAACTTGAGCCTGCGTAGGACGCCGCTGGCTTCTTCGGTCGCAAGGTAGCTGGTGCTTTCCCAGCCTCGGCCAAGGCAGCGAAGCAGTCGGTAACCGGCCACAACGCAGCCACATCCCAGCCGGAAGGCAGGTGTAGGATTGAGTACGCGCATAACACAAAATACACTGTTTTTGTGTTATTTAATAGACATTCTTTCCGTGCTGGCGAGGCGACGTTCGTTATGGGGCGGGCTAATGGCCGGTTTGCGCCCATGTCGGCCATTCCGTCGATCGGCGCCCATTCCCATGACCGGACCTTCCCCGTTTCCACCGGGCCGTCGTGGTTGGGCCACAGGCGTCCTTGTGCCGCCCCAGCTGCACAACCACACCACCCAACCCGCCTCGAAGCCGCTGGGGCGGGCGCCGGAGGCCATCGGGAGGGCGACGATTTGCAATGGCGTAGTGCACTCATTCAGATGATGCAGGTAGGCGATCCAACTTGTCGATGATGGCCTCGGCGGTTTTGGTCCAGGCGACTGGCTTTGCCTGCCCGTTGTGCTCGCGGATGTAACGTCGGATGGCGTCCTCCAGGTCGGCGACGGATTTTGAAGACACCGCGCCGGATGCGCCTTCGGGTGATGACGGAGAAGAAGCCCTCGACGGCATTGAGCCAGGACGCCGATGTCGGGGTGAAGTGGAAGGTCCAGCGCGGGTGATCGGCCCGCCATTCCTTGACCCTCGGGTGCTTGTGTGTGGGGGGGGCGTAGTTGTCGAGGATGGCGTGGATGATCTTGCCCGCCGGAACAGCCCGCTCCACCGCATTGAGGAATCTGATGAATTCCTGATGCCGGTGCTATTGCATGCGACGCCCCAACGAGAATGTTGCATCGGTGTTGCGCACGGCTTAACCGCCGGGGTTCGGGCGATCCACCTTTGTCTCGAACAATCCAAAAAGGTGCTGAGCGACCCGCCAAAACATAGATAGGCTGGTTGCGCAAAGAGCGCACCAAGATGCGACAAACCCGTTCTCAATGGAAAACTGCACAAGTGGTAGCGGCTGTATAATCATGAACGGGACAGTGTAGATAGCAAAAACAAATCCGATGATTATTCCGTGTTTCGCATAAACTAAAAGCATTTCGAATGCGGGAGACTTGCGAATATCTTGTATAAAACCTTCGGTTATTGACTGTATCGTGCCGTAAAAACCAGCTAGAAAGCCTGTGGTTATTGATATGAATCCGAACATGGATTCGAATATTTTTTCGAAAGCCCACATTCGCAGGCCGGCGAGCTCAGCCAACTGGTGGCCAAAGGCAATCCAACCCGCAAACGCGATGACACCCAACGTGAACGGGTAGGTCCGCTCCCAGATCATGATGCAAGCTCATTCCGCAGCGCGCTCATTCATGCGCTGGAGTTCGTCGCGATGATCGGCAAAGACGCGCCGCACATACCGGACCCGTTCGCGGTAATTTGCGTTGGGATCATCCTGCGGTAGGTCGAGCACTGCATTGCCACCCATATGATAATCTAGCAGGTTCAGCCACTCCGCCGAACCCCCGTCATCCGGCGCAACATGGGCCTTGAGTTTCGATATGTCCCCACGACCTCTGCCCTGTTCGCCAAAAAACCAGCGTAGTAAGCCATGCCCACGCTCTGTGATGTCAGGCTGGCCGCGTCCCATAGAAAAAGCTGCTTCCACATACGTCGTGCCCGCTGCAGTCTTCATAGCGGCAAGGCCTTCTTTGACACTCCGCTGCCTCTGATTGACGGCGTGCAAATTAGCGGGATTGGCGACGCGAACCACCAGTGCTCGGAGACTCCCTCGCTGTAGTTTGTCCCATCCCTCGGCAGTCGGAATGGGCTGGGACTGATAGCCTCCAATATGAAGAAGCTGCGCAACATAAACCATAACGCGAATAGGGGTTACGCCGTTGCGCGCCATCTGTAACGCTATCACGGAAAGCGCGGGGTCGTAGGCAAATGCGGTGCAGTGCCCAATCGAGTCGACACCGAGTTGGGCGAGGGGTTCGCCTTCTGACGCGCGAGGGGGAAGATTCTCCGTCTGGCGCCTCACAAATTCGCCCGAGATCAGTCCACGGCGCTCTTCCATGCGCTCCATGCGCAGGATGACCTCCGGCTCGACTTCGAGTTCCCGATCGGCCAGCTCCGGGATCGCATCGATGCGCCTCAAGGCGTCGCTGAAATTGACGCCGTTGTCTCGGACCTGGTGCACCGTGAAAAAGCGCACGCGTACATTGCGATCCATGTTGGCGTCCCTTTCGCCGATTGGGATGCCACATAATCGCTCTGCCGTAGGCCCTGTGTCCAGCACATCACAACCTTGGGCTTATATAAGGTTAGCTCGGCAGCGGACGCGGCGAAGGACGCAATCGGAATTAGCCTAGGACTTGTCCGGTTTCCAATAACCGTCCTTCCGCTCCCGGCCCAATTAGGTCGCCCGGCTCATAGTCAGTAGCGGTAGCGGCTGGCACAGAGTGCCTATCGCGTCGATGCTGGATACTGCCAGTGGCACCCGGTATGCGCCTGCTGGGCCAGGGGCTCATTTGGAAACGGTCGTTCGCACTCGGAAAACACTTGTTTGCCGTACACCCTGAACCGCCTGTCCAGAGTGGCGGTTTTCCTGGGTTTTGAAGGGGGCGCGGCGGCGGCCTTTTCCGTACCCCCTTCAAGCTGCCCTTACCGCACCTGCCGCACCTGGCCATCCTGATAGACAAAGGTGGCCTTGGCCGCCGAGCGGAAGGCCGGGAAGTCCAGGGTCAGCCGCCGTCCGTCAAACGACAGCTTGGGCTGGTCGCTGCAATTGCCCACGTGCTGGGTCGCGACCGGCTTGCCGGTGACGTCCACGACACGATAGAGCGCCGGGCATGCCGTTCCCCCGGTCAATTGCACCAGCGCCAGCTTGGCTGGGCCGGGCTTCGGCCAGCTATCGGCGATGGACATGAAAGCCCCGTCGTCGTCTTCGTCGAATTGCTGGCCGTTCAGCAGGAACTTGCCTTCGCCCACCAGCAGAGTGCCGCTGACCGTCGCCAAGGTTTCCCCGGTCGGGGCAGCGGGGGCAGCGGGCGCGGCGTTGCTGCGAGAGGCCGACTGCGCCGCTCCCTGCATGGCGCTGGCGGTTTTGGCGTTGATCAGCAGCAGCGAGCACAGTTGCTGGAACTGGTAGTTCCCCATCTCGTACCCGTTGCGCGAGGCGCGGGTCATGTGGGCGCAGGGCTTCACGTCGCCGCAGGACAGTTCATTATCCTCGCGCACGAACATGAAGCGGAACTCCTCGGTGCGGCCGGTCACCGGGTCATGGGGGCGAACGCCATACACGAAGGTCTTGGCGTTGACCTGCTCCCATTTGCCGCCACCGGCAAGCTGGTTCATGAACGACTGCCCTTCGGCAGGAAATTGCGAGCAAAAGACGCGCGGCACCTGAAGTTCCTTCGGGGGGACGGTCTGGGCCACGGCGCCGACGCTGGCGAGCATGATCAGAGAGGTCAGGGCAACGGTACGCATGGTCATGGTCGGACTCCTGTGATTGATGTCCGAGCATGGGGCGGCCCGCGCGGGAGCCGCGTTGGTGTGGTCGGTGTGCGGAAAGGAACGGTCAGCAGCCCACGCACACGGTGCCCTGCGTGCCTGAAGGACGCATCACCATGCCCATGCCATTGGGCTCCCATGCCGGGGTATGAGGTGGGTTTGGCGGGTGCCGAGGCACCGGGAAATTCCCCCGAAGCTGGACCCTGTCCCGCCGGGTTCCGGCGGCAGCTTCGACCCCGATACTATATAGAAGGTTGCAAAATCTTTCCAGCCGTCGCGTTTTTCGCCTGGTTCTCGGCCAGCGCGGCGGCGGTTTCGGCCAAGGCCATCGCCCGCCAGGCAGGGCCTTCGATCATGTCCAGCCACGGCGTGGCTTGGCGGTGGTTGCGACGGATTGTTTGAGCGATGGCAGCACCTACAGGGCGCAGGCACGCCAGCATATGCTCTCGCCGCCATTCAATTTGTCCGCGATCGTTGCCTTCAGCATCCAAAATGCATTGTCCGCATTTCCAAAATTCCCCGTGATGCATCCCGAGGTGAATTGGTGGCAGTTGTCTAAGATGACGTTGTAATCTCGCGTCGATTTTACATTTGCCGATGCGCGGCGAGCGACACCTGCATTCCCTATCGAAAGTCGTCCTGCACAGGCGGCGTAAATCGTCACCGCATTGCTGTTCTCAATGAAGCCGCTCAAGTCTGTTTCTTCAATATTCCCGCTGCCACGGAGATGGACAACCCGGCCATTTCCGATATAGATGCCACTATGCTCGAACCCATATAGGGTGCAATAAATCGGAGTTCCCTCTGTCGGGCAAACTGTATCGACCACTTCATTGTCTATATAACCAACAGCCAGGTTTACGACCGGAATTGCATCGGCAACGTCTTTTGCGACCCACAAAAGACCTGTTTGGTTCTCACGCGCTTCGGCCGTCACGCCGAGCGCATCCCCAATTGCAATGACGCCATCGGCAAGCCAATCGCCAATTCCCATGCCGCCCCCCTTAAGGCAGGAACCTCTGGTTCTGATATTAGCTCAACCCATGAAATTCAAAAGGCGTTCAGCGCCAGCGCAGATGCAGCCTCAGACAAGGCCATGGCCCGCCAGCCGGGGCCTTCGATCATATCCAGCACGGCCTGGCCGCGTTCGACCTGGCCTTGGTCGAACAGGGCGACGGCAACCCGCCCCAGGCATTCGCCGCGCCACTCGGCGCCGGTGATCCTGCTGGCAACGTCGATAGCCTGGTCGAGGTCGCCAAGGTTCAGGCAAGCCCGCACCACGTCGCGCCGGACAAGGTCGCTGCCGGTATCCATGCGGCCGATCAGCACCAATGCCTCCTCGGCCTTGCCGACCAGCGCCAGCAGGTGTGCGGCCTTCGCCAGCACCAGACCGCGCAATGCGGTGGTGCGGACCCGCCCGGCCATAGCCGCGGCATCCAAGGCCAGCCGCTCAGCCAGATCGCCGCGCCCGAGCTTCAGCGCCCCCTTCACCAGCAGGTCCAGCACAAACACTCGGTCGGGCAAGCGCAGCTTGGGCAAGACGTGTTCCGCCTGCCCGAGGCACCGCAAGGTGCGGACCTCATTCGCCAACGCGGCGGCATGCAAGGCGACGGTGGCAAAGGCCCGCGCCTTCAGCAATGGGGATGGGGCCTGGGCGGCATCCGCCTCGGCCAGGTCGAGAAGCGCGCTTGGGGCGATCACGAGCTGCCGCCGATCCGCTCAACCGAGGCGATGCGGTAGGTGATTTCCTCCTCGGTTTCCCCCAGGTCGGTGCGCCATACGGTCACATATTCGTCGACAACCACCTGGCGCTCTCTCAGGTTGGTGCGGTGCATCCGGGGCCAGTGGGTGGCCGCCTGCCGACCAAGGTCAATGGTGCCTTCGCGGGCCAGAATGGCGGGAAAGCGGTCATCCTCGTTGGTGACTTTCCCCCACACGCCGAAGAACGGCATCCCTGGTAACGGCTTATGGTCGGCGCCAAGGGCGAGATCGAAAACGTAAAGGTCCGTGTCGTCCCGCCCGAGGGCCTTCATCACCACCCGAAACATTGTTCACTCCGCGAAGTAGCGGGAAACGAACGCGCCCACGGTGGTTTCCTGGCCCGAGATCGAAGCCGTCTCCTCCCACCGTTCCTGAAGGGTGCTGACGATGTCGGCGGCTTCCATGTCCCGGAGCTTGAGCCCCAATGCCTGGAAGGCAGTGTCCACGGCTTTCGCGACCCGCGACAGCCGCCGAGACTTATCGGCCTCCACGGAAATCGATACACCCCATGACAGAGTGAATCTGTCCCAGGCGTCAACATCCTGACGAAAACGTGGGGTGGGCGGGAATTCGTAGCCGTTCACGTAGCGGGCACAGAAGTTCCTATCAGCGGCCTGGACGATGTCCGCTTCCACCTTGTCATCAAACCGCTTGGCGAGAACGGCAACGTCGGGTTCCGAGCCATTGACGGATGGAAGGTAGTCGGCCGGATTGAAACCGGCGGCGGAAAGCTGTCGCCACGCTGCGGCGAGGTTGTCGAGGAAAAGAGCCTGCTGCTGCGTCTTCCACTTGGAATCGTTGGCGCGCGCCAGCAACTCCTTCACTTTGGCGGCCCGAGCCGCAGATGACTTCGTCTGCATGGTGTTGCCAAGGGCGCGATAACATTCGTCCGACAGCCATTCGCCGAGATGGGTCCAAACGCCGTATTGCGCCCGCCAGTTGGTAGCCACCTCGTCATCGCCATCGTCCGCCCCAGTGCCGCCAAGGTACGGGTATTTGACAGCGGTTCGTGCCCCGACTTCCATCAGCCCATGCCCGGCAAAAATTTCGGCCACAGCGCCCTTGGGCAGGGGGTTGCTGAGCCTGACGGTCACGTTCAGGAATTGTTGGGCATCCCGGTATTTGGCCGCCAGAACGCCGCGCTGCAGCCAGGAATCGAAGCCAGGGCGTTCATTCGGCCGCTTGATCCGGAAGGCGGGCATGCGCAGGACCGGGGAATTATGGAGCGGTCCGAATTCGGCATCGCCGATCCATTCATCGCCGTCGCCCTCGCCCTCGACGGCGGCGACAACGGCCTGGAGGTAGTCCAGCAGATCGGCATCGCCGCCCGCCGTCAGGTCCACGTCGGCGATCAGCTCCGCGTTGACGCTGCCGCAGAAAGCCGCGTTGGTGGCGTTGGCCGATCCGAACAGGAAACGCCGCTTGCGCCGCTGCACGCCTTCTGAACGGACGTATTCGAAGTAGAAGCCCTTGAGGTGGGCGATGCCGGTGGCGGCGGCCAGGCCCACCTTCACGTTAGCGCCGCCGCAGCCCTTCAGCAGGGCGTCAATATCCTCGGCCCGCGCCCCATCGTCGATGACGAAGCGAACGCGGTTGGGGGCCATTTCCTCGACCAGGCGTTTGGCGAAGGCAAGATCGAAATAGGGCGCGATCACCAGCGCCAGATCGGTTTCGTACCCCTCGGGCACATCCAGCAAGTCGAAGCTCAACTCCGTCCCCCTTCCGCAGCGGCTGGCGCATGACCGATCACAGATCGGTAAAAAGGCGCCATTCATGAAAATACACCGATCCAGCCTCGGTAGTCGAGAATGCGCTACCGAGGAACACTCAGGGGATGAATGTCGAGGAACTTCAGAAGCTATTCGGACGGCGGGTCTACGACCTTCGCCGCCGGAAAGGGCTGACCCAAGAGGCGCTCGCCGAAGCCATCGGCAAGAGCCTGGACACCGTGTCCAATGTGGAACGCGGCGTCAGTGTGCCGCGCCTGGGCACCGCCCTCGACATCGCCAACGCGCTCGGTGTGAGCATCGGTGAACTCTTCGACTTCGAGGTGGCGGTGCCTGCCGACAAGGAGAAGCGGCGGGCCATTGAGCGGTTGGTGCAGGCGGTGGAAGGGCGCAGCACCGAGACGGTAGACGGGCTGACCCGCCTGGTGGAACTGGCGCTGAAGCTGCCGAAATAATCGGTTTGCGGGCCGTGCACGCCTGCGACCGCGAATGGGTAAAGGGTCCTTCAGGTGGCTAATTCCAGTCACCGTTGAAGGAGACCCTTCCATGACCGTTTATCGTCAGCACCGCGATGAGGTGATTGAGTGGCTGAAAGGCCTCGACCTCGATCTGTTCGTGACGTTCAACGCGAATCGCCAGACGACGCTCCCCAAACTCAAGCGTGATATCGCCGCTTGGTTTGGCAGGATCGACCGTGCCGCGCTGGGGCGTAATTGGGTCAAGAAGACGGGCCAGCGAGCTCTCGGCGTCGGCTTCTTCGAACACTTCCATTCCAACCTGCATTGCCATGTGATGATGCGAATGCCCCAAGGAGGGAAGGCGTTGACCAAGTCCGACATGATGGTCACGTGGCGGGAGTTGTGCGCACCGGGGCAACTCCATGTGGAGCGCGCTCGCTCGCTGGGAGCCGTCGCCAGTTACGTCACCAAGGGGTTGGCCTCCAGGGAAGCTCAAGATGCCTTCTTCCTGGCTTCAGAGTGGCACAACCGCTAACCGGCGGGCTTGCTAATTTACATTCGATACCGCGTGCCTCAGGGCACATCGCTTCTCTCGCACCCCACGACATCGCCGGATCACTGTGCGGCGGATTTGACTCCTTCGCAACGCGTCGGACCAGTCATCGCCGCACTTCGAATGCGACGCCCCAAGAGGGGGCGGAACGCATCGGCGAAGCTATGCCTACATGGCCTTAAGAAGCCCGTATGCATGCGTGATTGTGGATAATGCAATTAATGAGGAAAAGGCCCATTCAGGAAACCGACCTGAAGGGGCCTTTTTTTGTTTAGCGACGGCGCGGAGCAGTGGTCTTCGCGATGCGCATGATGTGCGGTGACTTAAGTTTCGGGGAGACCATGATGTAGGCTCGAAGCATGACCGCTCTGCCTCTGCTTTGAAATTCGCGGAGCAGTGCTTCCGCGTTTCCATGCATGGAGAACATGTCCTTCTTGGCCTTCTTTGCCTTGCGCAGGCTGGACGCTCGTTCGCCGGTTTTACTCGCCCGGAAACGCTCTTCTGCGCTATCGACGCCACCCTTGAAAAGTTTCCTCGGTACGTCGTCGGGGGCGACCCCAAGGGCCGCCATTAACCGTAGCGCGTTGGTCCAGGTGTTAACGGAGGAACCGTTGCCTTCCTCACCGGCCTGCACCAGTGCGGCCCATATCAGGACGCTAATGGGGTGGCTGCGGGATGAGGCTTTCACACCCTCGAGCTCGCGTTGCTGCTTGATGACCTTGTCGAGCTGTTCTGTTGCTCGGAGGTGCAGGTACGAGCGGTAGATCTGCGCCAGCAACTCGTACAGTGCTTTTCTTGAGCGGCGGAGCACCGTGGAAAAGCTGCGGCCAGCAGCCTGACACTTTTCGATTTCCTCCTCAGGCGGAAGGGCCTGTTCACGAGACGAGGGCATAAGCTTGGCGAGCCCGGCAAGCTCGCGTTCAGATTCCTCGATCCCCTTGAGGGGCGTGATGCTGTGGTTCAATTTCTGCCTCCTGATCGTTCGACGGGCTTGGATCGGGAATCCCGATCACCCTGTTGCAGCGCAGCTTCGTGGCTACGAACGGGCCGGGGGCAGACTAGCCATCCAGCGGATAGCCTCTTCGCGGCGAATGATCGTGCGGTCGCCGCACTTGCGAGCGATCAGGCGATGGGCCTTGATTTCCTTATATAGGGTCGTTCGTCCTATGCCGGACCACACGGCCGTTTCCTCAACGGTCCAGCCGTCCTTCAACTGCATTTCGGCAAGAAGTTCCTTCATCGTCTTTGCTCCTCATCGTTCGGAATTGAACGTGTGAGGGTGACGATATTCGGCACCGGCGCCCGCCGTCTAAGGTATGAAAAACCCTCTACTCCGTCGTTTTTCGTATCTTGCGGGCATCCCGGACCAACCCGGCAAAAGTCTTGTTTGCATGCTCGGGCCGGAAGAGGGGGCGAATAAGGAGGCTGAGGAAATCGAGAAAAGGGCCGGATGGGGGAACTGTTTCGATTGGGTCGTTTGTGAACGTCATTCCGCGCCTGGGGGCCGTGCTTTCCCACAGGGTGCCAAGCCTCGCGATTAGGGCTTTGAGGTGGTTTTTAGGCCCTCCACGGCCATCGGGAATGCTATCGAGATGAGTAGCTAATCTGTCTGCAAAGTTCTCAATGCAAGATATGAAATAATCCAACCTCATGTGGCGATCGAATGCCGATCCAGAGAAGTCTATTTCCCATTTTTGCAATTCTTCTGCATCAAGCATGGATGCGCATAGATTTCGACTGCTGGAGCGTTCTGCTTTTATCAATGTGGATAGAAATTCAGTTGCCGCCTTATGAATGGGGATGACTTCCTTTCTGTGCTTCTCTTCGACCTTGCGGACTTCAAGAGCTTCCACATATAGGGCCGGTAGTGCGCTGTGGATTGCAAACAGGCAATCGTCGAAAGCCCCATCCACGCTCTCAACCGGTTCAGCAGGCATGAGTTGCCGGGCCTGCTGGATGCGTTCGCTTCCCAAGAATGCTCGATAAGCCCCTATGGCCTGCGCCCGTCGCTGTCTTTCGGAGAGACGCATCCCGTATAGGTTCAGGCTTTCAACGGCGAGAGCCTGCGCCTCATCGGTGAATTTGCTGTTTGGAGGCGCAGCGCCATCGTCCCCGGCTTCATCTGCGGGGCCTTGTTGGCTTTCCGCCGGTGGATTATCTGCGTGCAGGGTTTCATGATCGGGCGTGAGCGCCCCGGAATTCGTGCCTTTGTGCATCGGTACACTCCCGTTCGCGCACGGCCAGTGCACTTACTCGGCACTTACGGGTGGGCGCCTAATGGGCCTGCGGACAGATAACCCATTGAAAAAATTGGTGGGCCCGGCAGGACTCGAACCTGCAACCAGACCGTTATGAGCGGCCGGCTCTAACCATTGAGCTACAGGCCCCACCTGGAAACGAAAAAGCCCCCGCCCGCAAGGCGGGTGGGGGCTTTTGATAGCGCAAATGGGCCTAGGTGTCGAGGAAGCTGCGCAGCTTGCGGCTGCGGGACGGGTGTTTCAGCTTGCGCAAGGCCTTGGCTTCGATCTGGCGGATGCGTTAGCGGGTCACGCTGAACTGCTGGCCCACCTCTTCCAGGGTGTGGTCGGTGTTCATGCCGATGCCGAAGCGCATGCGCAGCACGCGTTCCTCGCGCGGGGTCAGGCTGGCCAGCACGCGGGTGGTGGTTTCGCGCAGGTTGGCCTGGATGGCGGCATCCAGCGGCAGCACCGCGTTCTTGTCCTCGATGAAGTCGCCGAGATAAGAGTCCTCCTCGTCGCCGATCGGCGTCTCGAGGCTGATCGGCTCCTTGGCGATCTTCAGCACCTTGCGGACCTTGTCCAAGGGCATCTGCAGCTTTTCGCTGAGCTCCTCGGGGGTCGGTTCGCGGCCGATTTCGTGCAGCATCTGGCGGCTGGTGCGGACCAGCTTGTTGATCGTCTCGATCATATGCACCGGAATACGGATGGTGCGCGCCTGGTCGGCGATCGAGCGGGTGATCGCCTGGCGGATCCACCAGGTGGCGTATGTTGAGAATTTGTAACC
>DATGXU010000073.1:0-2938 GCA_035298685.1 Magnetospirillum sp.
CGGGGCGGCCAAAGGTTCCCATTCCCGCGCGCGTGTCCTCGGGTCATAATGGCGGTCGTGTTCTTCACCATCGGGGCGATCCATGGGGTTCGTGTTCCGCCTTGCCCTTGCCGCCGCGCTGCTCGGCGTGCCCACCGCCGCCGCCGCCCAGGTCAAGTTCAAGCGATGCCTGTCGTCCACGGAAATCCAGGTCGAGCAACTGGTGCGCCACGGCGTCTTCCTGCGCGAGGCCGGCAACCGCTGCGATGAAATGGTTCCGGGCACGGCCAGGAAGTGGCGGGCCTTCGACGAACGCTTCGGCCCCCGCCTGAAACAGCAGACCGACCGCCGCGCCAAGCTGTTCCAGCGCGAGTTCAAGCAGGACGCGTTGAAGGTACGCACCTATTTCGATGGCCGGCTGGTGACCTATCACCGCAACGTGCCGCTGACGGTGGCCTATTGCACCCAGGCCGACGAAATGCTGGACGACATCACCAAGCGGGGCTGGGGCGGCTTTACCGAGCAGGCCAAGGTGGTGCAGAACGAAGTCCTGCTGGACTACAAGGCCTGCCAGTAGCGGGAGGGGCGGCCCTCCCGCCGTCTCAAATCACTGGCGCATCTCGACCCGGTGCTGCAGCGGCGTTGCCGCCTCCTGGGCGGTGCCGGTGGACAATTCCAGCAGCTTGACGCTTTCCTGCAGCAACGAATCCACGCTCTGGCGGACGAAGTTGCGCTGCACCTTCAGCATGTCCTCGACCGTGCGGCAGGTCATCAGCTCGTTGGCGCAGCGCATGCTCATCTGCAGGGATTGCTGAGTGTAGTGCATCACCTCCCAGCTGACGTCCTGGGCGCCCTTGGCCAGACGCGCGCTGGTCTCGATCAGGCTTTCCACGTCGCCCTGCGAAATCTCGCCCATGTCGCTGTAGATTCGGGTGCCGGCCCCCAGCAGCGAACGGGCCTGCTCGGTCTGGCGGCGGCCCAGGTCGGCGCCTTGGGCCATCCCCTGTTCAAGCAGGCGCCCTTGGGCTTCGGCCTGCTCGGCAGCGGCGGCCGTCATGTCCTTTTCGTCCTTCTTCGCAGCCATGGCCTTCTCCCTTGTCTGTCTTTGTCACTGTAGCCGTCTGCCCAAGGTCCGGTCTTTATGCGAGACGGGGGAGGCGCCGGGACAATGGGGGGACGGACCGAATCGAGGGGTATGCCGTAAGGGAGGCCGGAAAGCCGTCTGGTGGCCGCGCCGGGGCGTGAAGTGCGAGAAGTAGGAAAGCGCCCATAACCCGAGGTCACACCGTGGCTGACAATCTGTTCGCTGAAATTGAGATGACCTGTGCCCGCCCCGAGATCGCGCGGCTGATCCGGGCCAGGGTCAAATGGTTCAACGTGGAAAAGGGCTTTGGCTTCATCACGCCGCTGGATGGGCAGCCCGACGCCTTCCTGCACGCTTCGGTGCTGGCCCGCGGCGGCGTGCCGCGCCTGACCGAGGGCTGCGACGTGCTGTGCGAGATCGTCGCCACGCCCAAGGGGCCGCAGGTGACGCGGGTCGACGAGGTGCTGCCCGGCGAGCCGACGACCGAACCCGACATCAGCCTGGCCGGCACGGTGAAATGGTATCAGCCGGAAAAGGGCTTCGGCTTCGTCGTCGCCGAGGATGGCGGCCGCGACGTGTTCGTCCACAAGAGCGCGCTGAAACGCTCGGGGCTGGACATGATCAGCGCCGGCCAGCGGGTGATGCTGGCGGTGGCCGTAGGCCCCAAGGGGCGCGAGGCTCGCCATGTGGTGGTGTTGCCCGCCACCCTGTGACGCCTCGAAACTAACAGGCTGCGGAAAAACTCTCCATTGGGGGCCGGCAGTCCCTCTCGTCATGGCCGTGCTTGACACGGCCATCCACGCGGCTCCGCATAAATACCGTTTAAAAACAAGGTAATAGGCGGCAGCACGTGGATGCGCGGGTCAAGCCCGCGCATGACGAAAATGAGGACGAAAGCCTCGGAAAGGCGTTTTTCCGCAGCTTGTTAAACCCCTGGCCCGAAAAGACATCGCCCCGGCTTCACAGGGAAGCCGGGGCGATTGCCTTTTCACCAAGCTGGCGCAGCGATTACTCGTTGCCGCCGCCAGTCGAGGCCAGGTACATCACGCCGCTGAGGAACAGGGCGGTCAGGGCCAGGCCAATATACACGGCGAAGCCCAGCGGGCTGGCGCTCGACGGAGCGGCGACGCCGTTAAACAGGGCACCGACAACCGACACGGCCAGGTACAATGCGATCACCAGCACGCCGGCCACGGTCAGGCCGAGAACCTTCGGAAGGACGTTCATCGAACACGCTCCTTGAATCTTTAACGCCGGTCCTCATCAACCGGCCCCCTCGGGGGAAACCTCTACCAGATTTAGGGATACTCCGAAAGGTCAATTCGACGACCTATCCCGCCGTGCGCAAGAGCCCGCCCACACGGGCAGGCGCTTTCGGAGGGTTGAAGCCATCTGTGCACGACGAAAGATGGAAAAGGGCAGCGGCGCACGGGCAAAAGGCAGACACGCGTGACCTCGGGCCCCCGACTTTACAACCTTTTCCCCCTGTTGGTCGGCCCGGTGGCGCGCTGGGGTGACGAACTGCCCCGCATCGCGGCCATGGGGTTCGATTGGGTTTATGTGAACCCGTTCCATGCGCCGGGCTTTTCCGGTTCGCTGTATGCGGTGAAGGATTATTTCCGCCTGCATCCCGACCTGGATGACGGCCGCCCCATGGACGAGCAACTGGGCGAGTTCGTCCGCCGCGCCGAGGGCGTGGGCCTTCGGGTGATGATGGATCTGGTGGTCAATCACACCTCGAAGGATGCCGATCTTGTGGCCCAGCATCCGGATTGGTTCGTGCGCGACGAAGCGGGGGCGCTGGTGTCGCCGGTCGCCGTCGATCCCGACGATCCCACCCAGGCGACCGAATGGGGCGACCTGGCCCGGCTGGAT
>DATGXU010000074.1:0-22919 GCA_035298685.1 Magnetospirillum sp.
CAAGCGCGGACTTCGCGTCCGTTCCGGCAAGAAACGCATCCAGCAACTCGTCCGGGATGCTCGGGCGTTTCCGTGGGGGCATGGGCTATCTCCTTCTTTCCCATTATGCCCGCCCGTACACGGAATTCCTGACAGTCCCCCTCGCCGTCCAGGATTCCATGGAATCTACCCGCCCCCTGCTGCCCAGCCAGAAATCAGGGCGGCACTTCTCAGCCAATACCCTGGTGCAGTTGCTCGGGCGTATCTACGAGGAGGCCGGGGTGGACGGAGCCTCCAGCCATTCGGGCCGCCGCACCTTCATCACCAATCTGGCCGCCAAGGGCGTCGGTGCCCGCGTGTTGCAGCACCTCGCCGGGCATACTTCGCTGGCGACCACCCAGCGGTATATTGATGTCAATGACGCGATGCTCCGGAGCGCCGCAAACCTGTTGTGAGCATCGGTCAAGAATGTTGACTATTTGGCTTTGTTTGCTCTGATTTTTTCTCAGAGGCCCTGATTTCAGTGTTGCTTGTCGTCACTTTGAGACCGATCCTACCGCGCTTCTCGTCCTGGCTAATTTTAAACGGGCTGCCGCATTTTTCGCTCTCTGTGTACATCGTCTCTTTCCCCGTTCGCAGGACGAGGCAAACATCATCCTCAAACAACACGGTTCCATTTGAAGCTCGTTCCGTCAGGTGAACGTGAATGCCTCCGCCATACCCAAGCAAACGGAGGGAGACGGCGCCAAAGAATGACGGGCCAGCGACTACAATCAGAAGAAACATGGAGAATATGGCTGGGCCAACCCACTGTCGCCCTGAAAGCTGGCGCAGGTTCAGGAGAAAGTGAAAGGCGATGTATGCCAGCATGAATGCTGCAACAACGAGCTTCAGCCTGTCCAGTTCCGAAAAGTCGCTATCTGAATACAAGTCACCGGCTACATTGACAAACGTAGTCCACAGCAAGCCAACCCAGCCCAATGACGCGAGATTCATCCCCCCAGCGCACATAAGTGCCTTGAGAGGTTTCTGCGCATTGAGTGTAGACCATAATAAAATTGACAGAAGCGCACTTAAAAGAATTGCCAGGAATGGGCCGCCGAACACCTCATTCTTTCCACCGTCCACGTAGAATACGAAATACCTTCCAAATTCTGCCGACACAATCAAAAACGGAAGAAAAGCCAGCGCATATTGGGCGAGTGCCTTCTTGAGGCTTGGCGGACTTTCTAACTGGAACAATCCCGGGAAAGTGGCCTTCATCTCGTCGTCAAGCCAGAACCTTGCGTAAGCAGGGAGCGTCAACATGACCGCAGATGCAACGAGAGCCACAAGTCCCCAAGCCGCAAACATTGCAATGAACATGAGGAGGGACGCATCCGCCGCAGGCATGGGTGCCCCAACTCTGATCGTGTACGCCATGAGGAACCAGACACCGACCACGACAAGGGCGAGGTATGAAACCTTCGCATAAGAGGATGCTATATCTGATATAGCCGCAGCATGTTCCCTTAGCTTTGTCAGCTTTTTCTGCCTGATCTTTGCCTGAATCTTCCCGGTATTGGCATTTGAGGCCATGCCAGTTTCTCGCACCCTGCTGGAGAGTGAGGCGTGAAAAGGATGCCGGCTGCGATAGCGGACTTTTTCCAGCTTCATGATCTCAGCCCATACTCAGTCCAGTCCGCAAACGCGCCTGTAGGTTGCCAAGAGCTTGGGAGAGGGAAGGCTCCACGCGCCGATATTGTGGGCTGGGATGACAACGACCTTGCTGTCATCACCATGCGCGGGCCAGGGCACGAGATCGTAGGCATCGCTCTTCTCGTCCCAGATCACGCGATGCACTCGCATCAGGCCAAGGGCAGCTTGCGCCCCGGGGAGGAACTGTCCCACCACCTGATCCTCGCCATTCGCAAGGGTCACCAGCAGCGGTTCCTGTTCGTCAAGCGAGATGGACATGAAGGTGTTCATTTGCGGCCCCCGACAAGCAGTTGCGAATTCTGACGGCTCACCTCCGCCGACGTGATCTCCCAAACGGGTCCTTGCGGCGTGCTGCGGCCCCTGGCTTCAGGGTGCCGAGGTAGCCTGTTCGCTGGTTGTATTCCCACATCGCCTGAGTGGTCGGTTGATGATTTCGGCTTGCGCGTTCTATTACCTTATCAAGGTATTGGACAATTGGCCGTTTGCCCGGCGAACGCCTGCATGACGGATCAAGCATCAGATCAATCAGGGTCTTTGCAAATTCTGGCTTGTCCAGATCATGCCCCGTCCTGTCTCTAAAGAGGCTGCCGATGGTTAGCAGCTTGCCTCCATTCCTGGGCGGGTTTTTCGCAGCCTGCCGACATCCGCTTACATCCTTGGCCGTAAAGAGCGCCCCTGAGAACGAAGTTAGGGCAAGAGCCAATTCCGTGTCGCTAAAGTTATCAAGTTCAAATGAAAGCTTCCAGAGCTTGACGTAATTGCGTCGTGTGACGCGGCGGTCCGGAAAATGCAAAGAAGATGCTGAGGTCAATCGTTTTGCTAATTTCTCTGATGCATTTCCTTCATTGTCCATGAGCACCATCACGATAGTCTGGTGATGGTGGTGGTAGTCAATAAATCTCCATAAGGCGCTGTGATCATTTCCTTTTTTAGGTCCCGTGGCATTCGCAACGCCTTTTAGGTTTACAAGCTCAACTCCAATCACTCCGAGTGAGGTCGCCCAGATTTTGTCCACGATGATGGGGATCACGGTTTCTTCCGTCTCGCCTTCAATCAACAGCACCAGTTGGGGTTTGGGGTTCAGCCCGAAATCATTCGCCACCAACTCAAGAGTGCGAAGTGGGTCGTCTTCAGGGCGAATGTCAGGGATCTTGATAAAAATTTGTCGCCCAATCTCATCCTGATCAGGCAGCCCCTCTCCAAACCTGTCCCGGTATGCAAACGCGAGCATTCGCGCCATTTCACGGAAAATTACTGCTTTGAGGGCGTCGCCCTTCAACTTCTTTCTTTTTTCAACGCGAATGAAGCGAGTTAACGGATGCCACGCCTCTATCGGATCCACATGATTTGTAATTGTTGTGAGTCCATCATAAAGCCCGTTCAAATCCTTGGCCGACATGTCAAAGGGGATGAGGGCTTGGCTGGCGTCCCATTCGCGGCAGAACGCGTACCAATCCCATTTATGAAAGTCCAAGGAACTGGACAGTGTGATGCGTCGTTCATCGGTTTGTGTTTTCGGAAAATACCGATCAGACACAAGCTGACAGAGTGCTGCGGCAATATCACCATGACGGCCATCCCGTAGCGTCTCAATGATATCTTTTACATGTTTTGCCATTGAAGCGTTATTGTAGGCCGTCCGCCGCTTCGCAGGACTTCCATCGTCTCCGAGCGACCATTCCATTTGGACGTGGAGGGTCAGACTGTTCAGCAGGAAATCAAGATCGTAAATTTGAAAACGCGAGAAATATGCTTCGTGGCGGCGTGACTCGGTTTCAATTGATTCCATGTGCGAGGAGGCTACAACGCGAGGGTCCCACGCAAATCCTTCCTCTCGCCAGCCACGAATGTAACGCGCCCCAAAACCAAACTCTGCAAGTTCCGAAATGGTATCTCCAGTCCAATTTTCCCCTTCTTCCAATGGGCCTAGATCACGGTAACGACGCCCACCGTCCACATATTCTACCTTTATTTTAATGTCTGGCCGATAGATGCGGAGCACAGGGAAGAACAGACCAAGCCTCTCAAGCTTCTGCAACCGCGTCAAATCCACACTCATGCCGCAGTCTCGGCACAACCGGATGAATTCGGATTGGGACAAAAGCGGGCAGGCGCGGAAGCCTTCCCGATCAATGAGAATATTGGTGAACTGCTCGGGAAAGCGCACGACCGTAGCATCCTCTACCAAAAGAGGTCTTCCTTCTCCATACCGCAGTGTGAGGCTGTCGCCAAGGAGTCTGAGAGAGTTCCTGTGGAATCATTCTGCTGGCAGCAGGGCGCCACCCTTCAGCACCAACGGGATGGCGGGCGCCGTCGTGGTGAGGCCCAGTGGCTCACCGGAGGCGGGCACTGCTACTGGCGCGGTGGTGAGGGCCTTTCTCCGCCCCATCCAGTCCAGGGCTTCTTGGGCGCTGCTATGGTCGTAATGTGCGCCAATCATCTCCCGGCTGGTGCCGAACACCTTGGTCAACAGCGCGTCGGGCATCCCCATGTTGCCCAGTTCCGTCACCAGCGAGTGGCGGAACGAGTACGAGGAGAAGTCTTCGTCGCCCTCGGGCTTATCAAAGGCGCACTCATCCAGAAGGTTGCCAAAGCTGGTGCTGAATGACCGGACGGGCGAGCCATTTCGGTGGGCGAAAATCGCCTCGGTCTCATTCAACTCCTCGCCGCCATCAGTCTTCACCTCCACCCGCCGAGCATTTCGCATCTCGGTCAAGCTCGTGATCAGTTCGGGGAACAGCATGGGGATGGCCCGTTGGTCGGTCTTGCCGCGCCGGAGGTAAATCTGCCGGTGCGTCAGGTCAATATCGCGCCATGTTAGCGAATGCGCCTCTGCTGGGCGCATCCCAGTCCACCGAAGGAGGCGCACATACCCCAGGAGTTGGCGACGCTCGCGCTGGCGCCGACCCTCTGGGGCCTCCCCAATGCGCTCCTCCGCTGTCCGTAGAATGGTTTGGATCTGTTCAGGGGTGAAATCGGGCCGGCGCTCGCCATCATCCTTTAACATCGGCACCTTCAGGCGAGCGGTCGCGGGGATCTGGCCTTCATCCATGGCGAACGAGATGATCTGCCGCAGCACACCGTTGTCGCGGTTCAGGGTGGTGTTCTTGGGCACACCATGGGTGACGGCTTTGGCCTTCACCGGCTTTCCTGCCCGCATATAGGTGATGGTGGCGGGGGCGTTCGCGCCCGGTCCCGTGATGTGGTAGTCGCGTCTCCAGGTGATGTAGTCGGTGATGTGGGATTGCTGGAGCATCCTGATGTCCTTCAGGTTCAACATCTCCACGAAATACGGCAGCAGGAAGCGACGGACCACCATCTCCTTCCTGGTGTGGTCGGTATCCGTCTCGTGGAGCTTCAGCCACCTCTCGGCCACTTGCTGGAACGATGGCGGTTTCACCTTGAAGCCACTCGGGTCGGCCTTCGCCGCCTTGTACTTGGCAACCGCCTCCCACTTGGCTTCGTCAATGTCAGTGTGTCCCGTGGTTCCGCGATAGGGCTTCTTGTTCAGTCTAAAATAGTAGTGCCAAGTGCCAGCCTTCGCATTGTCGCGCGTATAGATGCGCACGCCCTTCAGAACCTGAATGGTGTTGTTCTTATTCATGGTCGGTATGATGTTGCTTGATTATGGCTACACCATACCATGCGGCGATGCACA
The DNA here is from genome assembly GCA_035298685.1 of Magnetospirillum sp. Taxonomy (GTDB): domain Bacteria; phylum Pseudomonadota; class Alphaproteobacteria; order Rhodospirillales; family Magnetospirillaceae; genus Magnetospirillum. The sequence goes on from DATGXU010000074.1 coordinate 5,336, forward strand.
CAGTCAAAATTGCGCGCAGCACTTCCGGCAGCACCAATTTGTGTATGGATTTGTGGATTTTTAGCTGGGGAGAGCGCGGCCCGAGGAAGGTAGAGGTATCGTTCAGCTTCCTGGGAAAGTGCGCAAACGCGCGTAAACACGACGCATTACGGAGCGTAAGGCGTTGTTTTGGCGTGGATTTTGAGCGGAAAATGGCGCAACCGGTAGGATTCGAACCTACGACCTCTGCCTTCGGAGGGCAGCGCTCTATCCAGCTGAGCTACGGCTGCGCGGGTCGCAACGACGTGCGGGGACGAGGTTTATAGCGCGGATTGGGGGTGGGTGGAAGGGGGAAGTGTGGACGGCTCTTGAACTCGGATGAGTTCTGCCTGTGCCGCGCGGGTGCCTGCGTGCCCTTGACCCGTGGGTCTAAATGTTCTAGTTATGTTCCTCAACAACGCCCATCGTGCGCCCGGAGCCCCGTCGGTTCCGGGCGTTTTCTTTTTCCCTTCCGCCATCTTTTACGCGCCCGGCTCCAGCAGTTCGGGCGGGTGTTGTCGCGCGTCCGGATGGCGCTCGGAGTGACTTTGCATGTCTTTCCAATCCCTGTTCACCGACGAGCCGGACAAGCAATGGGTTTCCGGCCTCGGCTATGAAGGCGGCTCCTGGCGGATCAAGCCGACGTCGTTCCAGGAAGACGACGCTGACCAGCGCTTCCCAGCGTTCCAGAAGGCGTGGCGCGACGGCGCCCCCAACGATCGGATGTTCGGCGACGAGCCATTCAAGCTGCATGGCTCGGTCGGCGGTTCAGGCGTCGACAACCATCGCCCCGATGTTGCCAAGGTCGAGAGTTTCCTGACCGACACCGGCTATTACAAGCCGCTGACCGAAGACGGCCCCAGCGGCTACCACAATGGCAATCTCGACAAGGCGATCCGCCGCTTCCAGCAGGACAACGGGCTGGCCGTCGATGGCGTGCTGAAGCCGGGCGGGCCAACAATTGCCAAACTGAAGGACGCGGTGGGGGTGGGCGATGGTTCGTCCGCGTTGGCTGCGAAGCCGACGAGCCCCGGGGCGCCGATGCTGTTTGCGCAGTCGTCATCTGACAGTCAGACCGACGCCTCTCTCGTTGCACCGGCCGACCAACAACTGGCACAGGCCGGGCCGGTCGCCGCCCGGATGATGGTGCAATGGGGGATTCCCGCTGCCATCGCTGCCGGGCAGGCTGCGCGTAATCTCCTGGAAGAGTGGCAGAAGAAGCCGACTGACTTGCCGCCGCCCGAACCCTCGCCACCGGTTTCGCCGCCTCAGCCCGTCGATGTCCCGACCAGGCTGGAAAATCCCGTCCTGGAGGATACCCTGCGCGAGGCCATGAGCCGGCCTCTGGAAAACAGCCGGGGCGACCCTACCACCCAGCGCGGCAATGACATTGCAATCGATGAATGCTTAAAGGTTATGAAGGCCGAGTTCCCCGCACTGGGGGATCATATTCAACACAGAGGAGGAGGGACACAAGACGGTAAGGGGAAGGAAACTGTCCAGGAAGAGGTTATCAACGGACCCGGCGGTAAATGGTTGGGCGGAAGCCGCCCCGACATTACGTTACAACATGGCAATGATCCAAAGGAACGCTATCGTATCAATACAACCACCATGCGCGGCGAGCGCATGACCAGCCGCGAACAGGCCAGTTTCGATAACCTTATACGCAATTTGGGAAATGACTTGGCTAGTTGGATGCCCAAGTTTCGACCAGGCATGGATGAGGATGAATATCGTGCGAAGGCCCGCGAAGTCTGCCGTAAGGCTGCGGAAAAATGGAGCGACCATCTGAGCCAGAAGGGTAAAATTCCGGCTCAGGGACGAACCCCTCAAGGGATGGAGTAACAGCGATGGTCGTGCCGGTGTCATTCCGTTCTCGCAAGGCTTGTTTGACATCGGCAGACCTTGCGGCCTTTTCTGCGCTTTTGGTGGAGAATTTTCCCACGGCCCGCTATTTCGCGCCCCCTCACTTCACTAAATGCGATGGTCCCGAACCACCCGAGGTGCTCCTTGCGTTCAGTCTGGCGACCCTGCCCGATTACGGGATTTACATGACTATCGACGAAAATTGGCTGCCTCAATGGGCCAGATGTCCAGAGGACGGCTCATGGGTTCTCAGCTTTCCCCGTCTTCCCTACGTCCGCTTTCTGGTTGGGCGAATGCGGTCTGCTGATCGCCAAAGGCCAGAACACATCGATCCGCTGGAGATCGATGTCAGTTGCCGCCCCCATCGCAAGGAGGATTTCGCCATGGCGCGGCGGCTGTTCCATCTGCTGGGCAAGGTCGCGACCAACCGCAATCAGGTCTACGTGAGCTACCCCGACTATGAGGTCGTTACCGTGTTCGAGAAGGGCGGGACGCTGTGGATGGGCCATGACGCCATCCGCTGGGCGCGCGAAGACCCGCTGCGGCTGCTGACCATGCATCCCTCGGGGCGAGGCGGTATTCGTCCGATGGACGATTGAAGCTGTAGGGCAGCGCTTTATCCAGCTGAGCTTCGGCTACGTGGCTCTCGGCGTGCAAGAGCCGAGGTTCATAGCGCGGTTCGGGGCGGATGGCAAAGGGGGAGTTGCGCGGGGTGCGGGCTGGCTGTTGAGGGGGCTGCCCCATTCCCGCTGGGCCACGTCGAGGGCGTGGCTGATGGTGTTCAACTCGCGGATCACCATCGCCGGGGCCACCGTCTTCAGGCGTTCGTCGCGATAGCCCGCGAGGTCGGTGCTGGACAGCAGGGCCAACGTCCGGGTGGAAGCCGGCCGGATGTTACCTTCGAGTTTGGTGATGACCCCTCCGAGCGTTATCGTATCAATACAACCAGTATGCGTGGGGATCGGATGATCAGCCGCGAACAGGCCGGCTTCGATAACCTGAAACGCAATCTGGGCACCGATCTGGCGAGTTCCATCCCCAAGCTGCGCCCCGGCATGGATGAAGACGAGTATCGGGCCAAGGTGCGCGAAGTCTGCCGCGAGGTCGCTGGCCGGTGGAGCGACCATTTTGTCAAGCAGGGGAAGCTGCCAGCCAAGAGCCGCGCACCCCAGAGCATGGAGTGAGAGCAATGGTCGTGCCTGTGTCGTTCCGCTGCCGCGAGGCTTGTCTGACGCCGGCCGACCTCAAGGTGTTCTCCACGTTACTGGTGGAGAACTTCACCACCGCCCGGTATTTTGCAGATCCCGGCCTTCATGGTCTAGATGGTCAAGAGCCGCCCGAAGTCGTTATCGCGTTCAGGCTGCACGATCTGAGAGATTATGAAGTTTACATGACCTTTGATGAGGATTGGCTGCCCCAATGGGGGCGGGCCGGCCATTACGGTGACTGGTCGCTGTCTTATCCCCGCCTTCCCCATGTCCGCTTTCTGGTCGGGCGAGTGCGGCCTGCGGATCAACGCTATCCTGAGCGCATCGACAGCCTGGACATCCAGTGCAGCTGCCGCCCCCACCGCAAGGAAGACTTCACGATGGCACGGCGGCTGTTCCATCTGCTGGGCAAGGTCGCGACCAACCGCAACCAAGTGTATGTCAGCTATCCCGGCTATGAGGTCATCACCGTGTTCGAGAAGGGCGGGCAGGGCAGCGTTTGGCTCGGCCATGACGCCATCCGCTGGGCGCGCGAGGACCCGAGGCGATTACTGACCATGCATCCCTCCGGGCGGGGCGGGATGCGGCCGATGGACGACTGACGGCGCACGAGATCGTGCTCTTTCCACAATGCCCGGACCGTTCGCGCGGTGCCGGGCTTTTTGTTTGCCAACACATGAGGAGAAGGATCATGGGTGGATTTTCCAGTGAGGCTTTCAGCCCGACCGCGCTGGGCGGTCCGGCGGCATCGCGTCGTTCGCTGCTGAAAGCCGGGCAATCGGCCGTCATGGGCCTGCCACCCGAGGCTGCATTGCGCGATACCCAGGTGCGCCAGGACTATGTCCGCCATCTGGCCACCGGCAAAACAATGGAAGCCATCGAGGCACAGCGCACTGGGCGTCGCGCCAGTTTCGCCGCGACCCAAGGGCCGCAGGTGGCGGCCTCCGTCATGTCGGTCGTCATGCCACCGGTGGGCGCCGCCATGCAGGCGGGTTTGGCGCTAGGCGACCAGATCGACCGTCGCTACTGGCGGAACGGGCGATCGTCGGCTTCCGCCCTGGAGGAAGGACTGCAGCCGGTGCGAAACCCATAGGCTGAGCATCGCGGAAAGTTGGTCAGCGGCAAGGCCGCTATGCGGGTGAGCTAGGGCTGCGCTGGTCGCCGAGCAATTGCACTCTCCCAGGGTGGTGCGCGAGTTGCACGCAACCATCAAGGGTCTGACTGCTGCCGGGGCTCTGGCGTAAAGGCAGGCTGGACCTTTCGGGGGGACTCTGCGGTTTCGTGGTATAGGAAGATGCGCGCCTGATTTTTCCCGCATTGCGCGCCTTCTGGTCGATGGTTAGTGTTAGCTGGCCTGATCGAGGAGTTTGGTATGCTGTGTCGGATTACGTCTGTTCTTGTCGCCCTCATGCTGGCCGGTTGCGCAACGAAGCCGCAGACGGTGTCCGTCGTCGATCGACCGGCAAAGACCGTTGCTGTGGTTGCCTCGATGGGGCCAAAAATCATTGTCGGCACCACCGGCGTCACCGTATTCGAAAAGGCGACCGATGCGGTCGAGGTGCCGGAATGGGATCTGGACGGCGTGGCGGCAAAAGCAATGACCGAGGCGCTTTCCTCGCGCTTCCAAGTGATTGTGGCCAAGCCGCGCGAGCAGTTGGTGGATTCCGATTCGCGGCTGACGAAGGCGGTAAATTCGACATTGGCGATCGAAACCGAAGTGCGTCAAAAAGTCACATTCAGCCAGCCGGTGGATTTGGTGGTGGCTTTGACCCTAAGCAATACGGCTCAGCCATATAGGCAAGGTCATGAGACCGTTGACTTCGGCGTGGGGGTGAGCAAATGGCGTCAGCCTTTCGGCACCAGGGCGCCGCGCGTCCATACTTATCTGGAAATGGCCGTTCTTGACGGCGCTACCCTGAAGGTGCTGGCAACCAAATCCCTTGTTGTCCCCAATTCTGCCGGGACTGGCGAGGCGCCGCCGGTGGTCGGTCTCAAGGGATTCGAGTGGCATGATTACTGGCACGAGATGACCCCCGAGCAGCAGGACCTTATTCATCAGCGCATAGTGTCGCTGCTGACCCAGGGCGTCCCATACACGCTGAAGCAGATGAAACTGGCGCCTTAGGGAAGCTCATTCCAGATAGGTGGGGGAATGGGGGCGCAGGTCGTCCTCCTCGCGCACACCCGAGCCATTCGCCGTCGTGGGCGGGCGGGGGCTCCATCCAAATCGGCGCCCAAGAACACCCCCCTGGTCTGACCGACGGTGCGACCAGACCAGGGGGGAGACGCATTACTTCTTCACCAGGGGGCACTCGCTTTCCGCCAGCGGGCGGAACGCCTGATCGGCGGGCACGGTGCGCAGGACCTTCAGGTAATCCCATGCGCCCTTGGATTCCGCCGGCTTCTTGACGCTGACCAGATACATGTCGTGGACCATGCGGCCGTCTTCGCGGACCTTGCCGTTCTTGGCAAACGAATCGTTGACCGGCATCTCCTTCATCTTCTTGGCGACGGCCGCGCCGTCGTCGGCGCCAACTTCCTTGACCGCCTTCAGGTAGTGGAGCACCGCCGAATAGACGCCGGCCTGCACCATGCCGGGCATGCGCCCGGTGCGCGCCATGAAGCGTTTGGAAAAGGCCCGGCTTTCGTCGTCGCGGTCCCAATAGAAGCCTTCGAGGTAGCTCAGGCCCTTGGCATCCTCGAGGCCGATATTGTTGATGTCGCTGATGACCACCACCATGCCGGCCAGCACCTGCGAACCGCCCGCGACACCGACCAGCGACGCCTGCTTGATGGCGTTGATGGTGTCGTTGCCGGCATTGGCCAGCGCGATCACCTTGGCCCCGGAGCCTTGCGCCTTGACCAATTGGTCGGAAAGGTCGGCCTCGTTCAGCGGATGGCGGACGCGGCCGACCACCTTTCCGCCGGCGCCCTCGACGGCCTTGCTGATCTCGGCATCCATGGCCTGTCCGAAGGCGTCGTCCACCGCGATGATGAACCAGGTGTCCTTGCCTTCCTTGACCAGGCCGCGGGCGGTGCCAACCGCCTGCGAGTAGGCGTCGAAGGTCCAATGCATGCCGGTCGGCGAGCACGCCTTGCCGGTCAAGGCGGTGCTGGCCGGACCCGAGAACAGGGCGATCTTGCCCTTGCCCTTGGCCACGTCCTGAACGGCCAGCGCCACACCCGAATTGGTCATGTCGGCGATGGCGCTGACATTCTGCTTTTCGAACCATTCGGTGACGATGGCGACGCCCTTGTCCTTTTTGTTCTCGTGGTCGCCGGCCAGCACCTCGATGGGCTTGCCCAACACCGTGCCGCCGAAATCCTCGACCGCCATCTTGGCCGCCTCGACCGTGCTGAGACCGCTGAAGTCGGCGTAGGGGCCGTAATGGTCGTTCAGCACGCCGATGCGGAATTTGTCCTCGGCGCGCACTGCGCCGGAACCGGTGGCGAGCGCCAGGGCGACGGTAGCCGCCGCGAAAGAGATGCTCCGAATTCCCCTGATCATTGCCAGTCCCTCCTGGTTGTCTTGGTGGTGTTTGGTCAACCTGCACGCAGGTGAGAAATGAACGTCGCCACGCTTTCCCGCAGGTTGTCGGCGTCGTTGGACAGGTTCGTGGCCTCTTTCAGCACCCGTTCGGAGGCACGCCCGGTGGTGTCGGAGGCGGCGCTGACGCCGCCGATGTTGGTCGACACCTCTTGGGTGCCCGTGGCCGCGCGGTGGATGTTGGCGGATATCTCGGCGGTGGCGGCGCCCTGCTGGGCGACGGCGGCGGCAATGGCGGCGGCGATGTCGTTGATGCGGCCGATGGTGGCCGCCACCCCGTTGATCGCCTGGACCGCATGGCCGGTGACGGCCTGAACCTCGACCACCTGCTGCGATATTTCCTCGGTGGCTTGGGCGGTCTGATTGGCCAGTGCCTTGACCTCGCCGGCGACGACCGCAAAACCCTTGCCGGCCTCGCCCGCGCGGGCGGCTTCGATGGTGGCGTTCAGCGCCAGCAGGTTGGTCTGGTGGGCCACAAGATTGATCAGGTGCACCACGGCGCCGATGCGTTGCGATGCCTGCGACAGCCGTTCCATGGTTTCGCTGACCTGCTCCACCTCGGTCACCGCATCGCTGGCGATGGTCGAGGATTGCTCGACCTGTCGGCTGATCTCGGAGATCGAGGCGGCCAGCTCCTCGGCGGCGGTGGCCACCGCCTCCACATTGGCCGAGGCCTCCTCCGAGGAACTTGCCACGATGCCGGCCTGCTGGTTGGTCTGCGAGGCAACCTGCAACAATTCTTCCGCCGAACGCTCCATCGTCCGCGACGAGGTGGATACGGTGTCGACGATGCCCTTGACCTTGGCCTCGAAGTCGTTGGCCAAGCCGAGCAGCGTCTGCTTGCGCTGCTCCTCGGCCTGGGCGGCCTCGATCAGGCGATTGGCCTCGAGCTCGCGCATGTGGTGGGCGTTCTCTTTGAACACCTGCAGCGCCCGGGCCATGTCGCCGATCTCGTCGCGCTTGCCCAGGCCGGGAATTTCGGTGGCCTCCTCACCTTGAGCGAGGCGGGTCATGGCGCCGGTCATTCTGCGGATGCCGCCGGCGACGTTGCGGGCTATCAGTGCCGCCAGCACGATGCCAATGGCGAGGAACCCGGTGTTCATCACCAGGATGGTGGTCTGGCGGCGCTTCGAGGCGGCTTCGGCAGCGGCGACGCTGGCTTGGCTCTGCTCGGTCTGGTTGCGGGTCAGCGCGTCGCACAGGGCCAGGATGGACTTGCTCTGTTGCTCCATCACCTCGCCGAACAGGCGCTGGCCGACGAAGGTGGTGGAGCTGACCTCGAAGAATGCCCGTTTGAAGTTGTTGACCGACGTTTCGATATTGCGGCTGATTTCGCGCCCCTTGTCGTCGGTGGCGGCGGCGGTAAGTTGCTTGGCCAGGCTGAGCGCGTCGCGCAGATAGGCGTCGATGGCTTCCGAAGTTTGCTTTTGCGGCTGACGCATGAACCGGAAAATCTCGATCTGCGCCTTCAGCAGCGTATCCTCCAGCTTCTTCGTCCTGTCGAGGATATTGCGGCTGCCGGTCTCATAGGCGTGGGCATTCAGTTCGGCGGTGCGGTCGAACACCTCGGGGGCGAAGCGATACATGGTCTCGGCCGATTTGTCCCGACGCGAGCCGATCTCCAGCACCTTGTTGAAATTGACGAGATATTCGCTGAACGTCTGCTGCAATGTGCCGAGATCGGCGGCGAACTGCGCCTCGGCGGAGTCAGCGGAGGAATCGGCGCTCGCGTCGGTGGCCAGTTGGGCAATGTGCCGGCGCATGTCGTCGGCGCCCGTCGAGGCGCGTTGCCGCGCCTGGCCCGAGGTGTCCACCATGCCCAGGCGCAGTTCGTTGACCAGCGCGTTCATGGTGGTCTTAAGGCCGGTCGAACGTTCCGCCTTTTGGGAACTTTCGGCATAGCGGGCAAGCATTGTCTTCGTTTCGCCCGAAGCCAGGACGCCAAGCACACCGTTGGCGATCATCAATGACAGCATTGCGCCAAAGGAAAAGTAGATCCTGCTTGAAACGCCGAGCCTTATTCGCAATAGGCCGGCAAATGATTTTAGCTGGACCATGACCTCCTCCTCGCAACCTGCCGTCAGACTCCCAGTGAAGGGCAAGGTGGACGGTAATTTGTGAAAATGTCCGGCGCAAGAAAAATCAGAGATGGCAATGATGCGGGCGGCGCATTCCTTTTCTCTTTAAATACAAACACATTGCCACTCTAAAGTGGCACGGCGCCGACTTTTGAAGGAGGGGGATCGTGCTTCCAGAGGTGGGGTGCATGCGGTTTTGCAATTTTCAGTATTCGATGAGCTTTGGTGAAGCCTTTTGAGTGTTGCTCGTCAGACCGCTGAGCGGGTGGAGCCGAGCATGGTCAGGCCGAAGCGCCGAGGTGCTCCTCGACCCGATTGTCGATCATGCCGGAATTCAGTCCCAGATGGTCGATTGGATGCGGTATGTGGTGGACAAGTGTTTTACGATGGTTTTGTCCGCTGACTTCTAGAAGGGGGGGTACCGTGACGGGATATCTCAAGGCCATTGTCGCCGTGGCGCTTCTTTTTCCGGCTGCTTCGGCCTCGGCCATGGATTGCAAGATGTTGCGCACAATTGTCGGCGCGGCCGGCCAGGACTTTGAAAACATCAAAGGGCCCTGGGAAAGCGATTGGGAAGGCTGGGTTGCGAAGATCGTGCCCCCGGGCAGCGAGAAATGCCGCATCGCCGATGCGGAGTCCGGGGGGAGTTCCCTGTCTTGCCAATACCTGGGCTTGCCCACTGCAGACGCCGCAATCGACAAGTCGGACAAGCTGGGCCGGATGGTTCGGGCGTGCCTGTCGGCGCAGGGCGATGTGGAGGAGAAGTTCCTTCAGGGCGGCGTTCAAGAAGACAATCAATATTATATGTCGAAGTCTCACGGAACATATGTGTTCGACCTCGACAACGGCGCCGTCCGCATCGTGGTGGGCAGCGAACTTCATCGGTCCTACGATCCCAAGGAAACCATCCATTCGGCCAATTTCTGCGTCGTGACGAAGCCGAACCTGAAGCGGAAGCCGCGCTGCCCGACCTAACAGGCTGCGGAAAAACGCCGTTCCGAGGCTCTCTGCCTCATTCTCGTCATGCGCGGGCTTGACCCGCGCATCCACGCGCCGTCACCTATCCCATTGTTTCAAAAGGCATTCATGCGGAACCGCGTAGATGGCCGTGTCAAGCACGGCCATGACGAGAGGGGCAATCGGTCCTATCGGGCGAGTTTTTCCGCACCCTGCTACGTCAGCGGTCACACAGGGTTGCGTGGGCGTCGAAGGTTTGGCCGTCCTGGAGATAGGCGCGCAGGTCGCAGCTTGCCGAGGTCGAGGGGGTGAGCGGCCCCACGCACTGGGTGCCCTGCCGCGTCTGTGTCTCCAAGTACCATTGATGGCCGATGAAGGTGTCGAATTCCCGTTCCTGATTGGGGGAAAGCCGCGCATATTCGGTAAGGCCGCCCTGGGGATTGGCCCACAGCACCCGCACGACCGAGGGCGTGGTGTTGGTGACGGAGATCTTCGTGGGCTCGCTGCTGTGCGGCGACGGCATCTCGCTGAAGCACTGCTCGGCCCATGCCGATGTTGTCGCCAGGATTGCGGCCGCACAGCCGCACGCGGCCAGGATCTGTCGGACCGTCATTGGCTTTCCCCCCTTCCGGAGCCGGGTTTCAACGTATTCTGTTCTGGGTACTGTAATGTGGGGGAATAGTGGCGTCCAACAGAGATTGGCTTGGATTGTCGCCGAGTGATTATAAATACCCTGTGCGCAAATGGCCGCAAAGGCAGTTGATAATGGATTGTAAATGATGGGCCTGTAAGCCGGTAGTTGCTTCCATCCGCCTTCCGGCTGGTGGTGAAATACTATTTACTGGGTATTTCTGAAGAAAAATGCAACTTATAAGTGGCGACTAGGTCGCGTTTAATACATTGAATGTACACATATTTAGGCATGAAGTTCCCTGTTTAGCTGTGTATTTCGTGCCATTTGCCATGGGTGCGTCGGAATAATTGCTTGAAATTAGTTGCTTTTCTACTAACGTTAGATATTATGTTAGCTGGGATTGCTGTATTGACACGCATGAATGTTTTTGCATGATTCTCGGCATCTCTTAAATGTAATGGCGAGTGTCATGTTCAAGCAAATCACCAAAGCAATCGCCGTTCTGGCTGTTGTTGGCGGCGTGTCTCCGGCCATGGCCAACGACATGCCGGCGTGCATCGAACAGCTCCAGAATGAAATCAATCCCATTCTCGCGCGCTATGGCTCGAATATGCCGCAAGCAATCGAAACCGCTTGGCAGCAGCAGAGCATCGAGGCGCTGAAGGCCTACCAGAACGGCGATGTCGATTCCGCCTGCGGCATCATGGCTGCCGTCCGGGACTTCCTTGAAGATCACGCCCCGCGGTGATGCCGCGCCATCAGGCGTGAAGGTAATCGAAAATAACGACCATACCGGGTGTTGGCGGACGATGCTGTCGGCCATCACTGTCGTTCAATGAAAGATGGAGGGGGTTTCATGAACAAGTTGCTTGCCGCCGCTGCGGCTATCCTTGCGCTTTCCGCCGTTTCCGCGCAGGCCGAGGACCTTCAGTTCACGCTGATCAATCGCTCTGCCGTCAACATGGATTCGTTCCAGGTTTCCCATAGCGGCACCAAGAATTGGGAAGAGAACCTGTTTCCCGCGAACGCCATCCTGCCGGCCGGGAACGAGCTGACCATCAATATCCGTGACGGTCTGAAGACCTGCGAATATGATATCCGTTCGACCTTCGTCAACGGCCAGGTCTTCGAGGATTACAGCCTCGATCTGTGCAAGATGAACTCCTACACCTTCAATTGATGGCTGGCGGGGTGGGTGTCTGCCGGCGCCCACCCGCCACCTGTCGGCGGCAGAGCGGGCGGATATGCGTCTATTGGCATCGTTTGCGTTGGCGTTTGGCGCGCTGATCGCATCCTGGACGGCAACGGCCGCTCCTGTTCCTCAGAATGACGAGGCAAAGTCATTCATTGTCGGCAACACGGTCTTCACGCTTTACCACGAGCTTGGCCACGCCTTGGTCCACGAGCTGGACCTGCCGGTGCTGGGGCGAGAGGAAGACGCGGTCGACAATCTGGCGACCATCCTGATGATCCCCGACGATGATCAGCCCGAATTGCTGGAGCCGCTGCTTGGTGCTGCCCGGGGGTGGATGCTGGCCCACCAGATGCAGCAGCAAGAGGGTGAGGAAATGGCGTTCTGGGACGAGCACGGGCTCGACATGCAACGCTATTACTCGATTGTCTGCCTGCTGTACGGCAGCGACCCGGACTCGTTCGAGGAACTGGCGGATGCCGCCGAATTGCCGGATTACCGCCGCGAGAGCTGCTCCGGTAATTATGAGCAGGTCGTGCAGAGCTGGGCGACGGTGCTCGATCCGTACTTCGCCGAAGACAACAAGGGCGGTGCCAAGGTGAACGTCCGGTTCGCCGCGCCGCCGCGGAACTACCGGCACCTTGCGCAAATCCTCAAGGAAAGCCACGTGGTCACCGATATCGCCAAGGAAATCCAGACCAGCTTCAAGCTGCCACGGCAGCTGACGGTCAAGGTGGACACCTGCGACGGCGACGCCAATGCCTTTTTCGACCCCGAGGACCACAGCGTCACCGTCTGCTACGAACTGGTCGAAATGTTCGCCGATATGAGCGAGATGGATCTGGAATCCGATGACGAGGAATAGCCGCGTTCAGGCGTGGCCCCGGCGTTCCGCCGCCTTGGCGGCATAACAAAGCCCCTGGGAACCGGTTGGTTCCCAGGGGCTTGCCGTTTGTAAAGCCCTTATACCAAGTCCCGGTGAGTGGAACTCATCGGGACTTGGTTAGGCCCAAGGGGCCGCGCGGCTTATGCCGCGGGAGGCCAGTGTTTCGGAGAAACACGCCCGCCGCTTGAGGGCGCCCGCTGATCGGTTCCGATCAGCATTAGGCCAATGCGTCGTTACGACGCCAGGATGCGCAGGTCCGACGCGGACAGCGTGCTGACATTCAGGCGGGCGATGCCCACCGCCGCCGTGGCGCCGGTGCCGTCGGCGTCGTAGCTCAACAGTTTGGTGGTGGTGTTGAAGGTGAAGCGGGTGTCGCTGGTCAGCGAGTGGCCATCGGCGTTCGCGGCGAAGTTGACGGCCTGCACCGCGCCAACCGCCAGGTGGCCGAAATTGGCGCTGACGAAGCCGATGACGTCGCCGGTGCCAAAGTCGGTGATGGTGTCCACACCGGCAACCCGCGGCGAGGTGTAGCGGAACACGTCGTTGCCGGCGCCGCCGCTCAAGCGGTCGTTGCCGAGGCCGCCGATCAGCGTGTCGCCGCCGATGCCGCCGGACAGGGTGTCGTTGCCGCCATCGCCCTGCAGGATATCGTTGCCGCTGCCACCAGACAGCGTGTCGGTGCCCGAGCCGCCGTCGATGGAGTTGTTCAGGCCGTTGCCGGTGCCGTCGAAGTTGCCCACGCCGGTGTAGTCCATGTCCTCGAGCCCGGTGCCCAGCGTGTAATCGACCAGCGTGGTGTCCACCTCGTCGATGCCCGAGCTGTCGGACAGCACGTCGGAATTGCTGTCGACCACATAAAGGTCGTTGCCGTCGCCACCATTCATGGCGTCGCCGCCGGTGCCGCCGGTCAGCGTGTCCGCGCCGGTGCCGCCATAAAGGCTGTCATTGCCGATGCCGCCGGTCAGGGTATCGTTGCCGATGCCGCCCTGCAGGGTGTCTACGCCGCTGCCGCCGTCAAGCATGTCGTTGCCGGTGCCGCCGTTCAGCGAGTCGTTGCCGGCGTTGCCGTCCAACTCGTCGTTGCCGTCGCCGCCGGCCAGGGTATCCAGGCCGCTGCCGCCGCCCATGGTGTTGTTCAGGCCGTTGCCGGTGCCGAAGAAGTTGCCGACGCCGGAGAACAGAAGCCGCTCAAGGCCCGCGGCCAGGATGAACCGCAGCAGCATGACCTTGATCAGGTCGATGCCCGAAGTGTCGGAAATGACGTCGTGGCTGTTGTCGATCACGTAGATGTCGTTGCCGTCGCCGCCATACAGACTGTCGGCGCCGGTGCCGCCGTTCAGGGTGTCGCTGCCCAGGCCGCCGTAAAGGGTGTCGTTCTCGGTTCCACCGTTGAGCAGGTCGGCGTCGGCGCCGCCATTAAGAATGTCGGTGCCGGTGCCGCCGGTCAGCACGTCGTTGCCGCCGCCGCCGGTGACGGAATCGTTGCCGGTGCCGCCGTTCTCGGTGTCGGCGCCGGTGCCGCCGACCAGATCGTCGGCGCCGTCGCCGCCGTTCAGCGTGTCGTCGCCGCCGCCGCCGTTGACGAAGTCCATGCCGGTGCCGGCGAAGACCGAATCGTCGCCCGAGCCGGCCACCACGCTGTCGTTGCCGAAATCGCCGTCGCTATCGCAGTTGATGAAGTCGTCGTCGCCGCTGACCACGAAGTTTGCCAGGTCGTAGGTCAGCGCGTTCCAGTCGATCGCGGTGGGGTCGATCACGCTCCAGTCGATGTTGTCCCAGTCGGTGTTGTCCAACTGCTCCCAGTCGATGGCGTCGTAGTTCATGGACTCCAGGCTGTTGGGGTCGATCTCGGTCCAGTCGACCTCGCCCCAGTCCAAGGCGTCCAGAGCCGCCGGATCTATGTTGAGCATGCTGAAATCGATGAACGACCAGTCGATGGTGGTGTAGTCCGACGACGTCCATTGCGACCAATCGACGTTCGTCCAGTCGATGCTGTCGTATTCAGTCGGGTCGGTCCAATCCATATCGTCGGGGATTTCAATGTCGTCGGTCGGGTCGGTGTACATCGGCGGAGTCCTATGGGTAGCAAGGTGGGGTGCCGCGGGCGGCAAGGCGTGGCGTCGCAACCTGACGGCAATTATTAATGAGCATAATCGTCGTCTGGCGTGCGCCGGGCAACAAAAAAGAATATTCTATACTTCCGAGTAGGATGGTATCGGTGGAAGACATTAGAACTTAGTTCAATTGGGTCGGGCGCATGCCATCGACGGTTGTGCCGTATTTATATTTAATTTGTAACAAACGCGTGGGGGCGGTGATGGGCAGCACTTCGGAAGCGCTGATGGGTCTGCCGTATTTCGCTCCGGCCGCCATGGCGTTGCTGTTCGGGCGCAACATCGTTTGGGGCGTTGTCGGCGCCGCCGTGTTGGAGCTGGGCGCTCTGGGGTGGACCGTGGCCGCGTGTTCCATGGTCGACAATGCCATGGCGCCGGCGGCTTTCGGCCTGATGTTCATGGCATCCTTCTTCATGACGATCGTCGCGCTGGGGGTGCGGGCGCTATATTCCAGCCTGCGGCGGCCACGCTGACGACGTCGCGCCCGTTTAGTTCTGCCAGACGATGATGTCGGTGGCGGTGACCGTCTTGCCGCCCTGGAAGATGGCGATGGCTGCGGCCGGCCGGATGCCGGTTCCATCCCGATCGTAATAAAGCGTATCGCCGGCGTAGATGAAGCGGGTCAGGCTGTTCTTGGCCATGCCCACGGCGAAATATGCCGGGTTCAGCGTGGTCATGCCGGGGGCGGCGGGGTTGATGGCCTGCGGCAGCGAGGGCATTTTCACCGCTTTGATCTTGTCGGTGCCGTGGGTGAAGTCGATGATGGTGTCGGCATAGCCGTCAGGCGGTGCGATGTTGAATATGTCGGTTCCGAGGCCGCCGGACAGGGTGTCGGCACCGGCCCCTCCGGTGATGGAATCGTTGCCGTCGCCGCCCAGCAGGATGTCGTCGCCGACGTCGCCCGTCAGGGTGTCGTTCCCCACGCCGCCGTTCAGTATGTCGTTGCCCTGGCCGCCATACAGGCAATCATTGCCGAGGCTGCCGCTGAGTGTGTCGTTTCCGCCAAATCCCTTCAGGATGTCGTTGCCGGCGTTGCCCGTGATCACGTCGCGGTCTTTCAGGATCAGCTCCAGCGCCCCCAGCCCCGTATTGTCGGGCTGGGCCGCCTTGAGCGCCGCGATGGTTTGGCTGGCGCCGGTGATGCTGATCAGCGTGGCGCGGCTGCTTTCGTCGCGCAGATAAAGGCTGGAAATGGTTCCTGCCGAAATCACCCCTGCCGCATAGGTGAAGTTGGAGCCGACGTACTGGGTGAAGGGGGAAAGGCCGGAATAGGTGCTGTCGAACTCGTAGATGGTCGGGGTCGACGTCTGTGCGCGCTTGAAGGGGACGGGGAAAAGCGCCCGCCACGCGCCGTTGATGTTGAAGCCAATACTCCTGAACGCGGCCCCGACTGTCAGATTGGCCATGCCGCCCTCGGCGCGATGGTGTGGTTATCACATTGCATGCAATCGTAGCGTTGCCGGTGTTGTCAAGGTCGTCATCTTTGGTGGAGCGCAATCCGAGGGAATTGTTTGCTGCGGGTGCGGCTGGCCGATGGGTTTTGCGCGCCGCTGATTGACAGCGGGTGAGTGTGCGCGCATCGTTGCGTGCTATGAACGATATCCGCCGCCATCGCCGCATCATGCGTCGCATGCGCCGTAGCCCTGCCGGTTCCAGCCGGCGGGTGGTGGCGTGGCTGGCATTGTTTCTGCTGATCATGGACATGGTCGCGGGGGTGTCGCTGCCCGCCGGAGCGGTCGGCACGGGCGTCGCCGACGGCCGCATGGTGTCGGTCTGCACCGCCTCGGGCATGGCCACCGTCGATCTGGGCGGCGATGGCGACGACGGCTTGCCCGCCACGGTGCCGCGTTCCAGCTTGTGCGCGGCGTGTCTGCCGTTGCTGCATGCCGGGGGCTCGGTCCTGCCTGCGCAGATCGTTATGGTCAAGGCTCCGCCCGCCCTGAATGGGGAAGCGGTGCCGACCTCGGTCCATCTGCCGCTTCCATCCTGCGCTGCCGCGCCCAACCCAGCCCGTGCGCCGCCCGGTGAGGTCTGATCCCCATGAAGCAGGTCCGATCGCGGGCCTTGTTGCGGCATGTCCCTCGTCCTTTTCCTTTGGTGACGGGGACAGACAGGCGGAATGAGTGCATGAAAGCATATGACGGACGGGTGCCCGGCCACGGGGGCCCGATGGATGTGGTTTCGCCGCCAATGGTGGTGAGGGTGGCATGACGCATGTGTCCACCGCTTTCGCCGCCAAGGGCGACGTGCCGTTCGAGCGGCTTTACCGCGAACATCGCACCCGTCTGGGCGCGCTGGTCGCACGCCGGTGCGGCGGCGGCGGCTTTGAATGCGAGGACGTGGTTCACGAGGCATTCGCCCGCTTCATGGCCGCCTATGGTGGCCGGCCTCTGGATAATCCGGTGGGGTTGCTGTACCGCATTGCGGTCAACATCATTCGCGACACCGTCAGGTCGGATAGCTTTCGACGCAGGCAGTTGGAAAACAGTGTCGAGCCGCCATGCCATGCGCCGGCCGAACCGGACCCCGAACAGGCCATCGTTTCGCGCCATCGGTTGCGGGCATTGCAGAAAGCCGTCAGCCAACTTCCTCCGCGCTGCCGCGAGGTTTTCCTGCTGCACAAGGTCGAAGGGCTGTCCCATACCCAGGTGGCGGCCACGCTGGGCATATCGCGCAGTATGGTTGAGAAGCACATGATTCGTGCCTATTCATACTTGCAGGCCGCCGATGCGGAACAACGCTATTGACAGCGTGGCGCATGGACTCGCTCAATATGGCATGCGCATCACCGCGACCAACGAAGAACTGCGTAACGAGGTCCTGGCCCGCTATGTCGCCGCAACGTCGGGCGACGCCGGGGCCGAGGTAGCGCGCGAATTCGACGCCTGGCTGGCTGCCGATCCCCGGCGGCGCCAGGTGGCGGAGGCGTTGCGCCTGCCCGAGGACGACACCCGCGCATTGCGCGTTCTGTTCGCCGACGAAATCCGGACCTTGCGCCGCCGCCGCGTTCGGCGCCGCGGGGCGTGGCTGGGCGTGGCCTGTGCCGTCGCGGCCGCCATCGCCGTCATCGTCGGCGGCCAC
>DATGXU010000075.1:0-8742 GCA_035298685.1 Magnetospirillum sp.
GCGACAAGATCACGCCGGGTATGCTGATGGCGGCGATGCGGATCAACATTCCGGTGGTGTTCGTCTCGGGCGGGCCGATGGAGGCCGGCAAGGTGACGGTGAAGGGCCAGACCCACGCCGTCGACCTGATCGACGCCATGATCAAGGGCGCCGACAAGAACGTGTCGGACGAGGAAGCCGCTGAATACGAACGCTCGAGCTGCCCGACCTGCGGGTCGTGCTCGGGCATGTTCACCGCCAATTCCATGAACTGCCTGACCGAGGCGCTGGGCCTCAGCCTGCCCGGCAACGGCACCCAGCTCGCCACCCACGCCGACCGCAAGGAGCTGTTCCTTGAGGCCGGGCGCCGCATCGTCGAGATCACCCGGCGCTATTACGAGCAGAACGACGCCAGCGTGCTGCCGCGTTCCATCGCCAGCATGCAGGCGTTCGAGAACGCCATGACCCTGGACATCGCCATGGGCGGGTCCACCAACACCGTGCTGCACCTGCTGGCCGCCGCCCAGGAAGCCGGCGTCGATTTCACCATGGCCGACATCGACCGCCTGAGCCGCCGCGTGCCCTGTCTGTGCAAGGTGGCCCCCAATATCGCCGACGTCCATATCGAGGACGTGCATCGTGCCGGCGGCATCATGGCGATCCTGGGCCAGTTGGATCGCGCCGGCCTGCTGCATGCCGGTTGTTCCACCGTTCATGCGCCCACCCTGGGCGACGCGCTGAACGCCTGGGACATCAGCCGCACCAACGACCCCAAGGTGCAGGAATTCTACAAGGCCGCCCCCGGCGGCGTCCGCACCACCGAAGCGTTCTCGCAGGCCAACCGCTGGAAGGAATTGGATGCCGACCGCGCCAACGGCGTCATCCGTTCGGCCGAGCACGCCTTCTCCAAGGATGGCGGCCTGGCGGTGCTGTTCGGCAACATCGCGCTGGACGGCTGCATCGTGAAGACGGCGGGCGTGGACGCCTCCAACCTGACCTTCCAGGGGCCGGCGGTCATCTGCGAAAGCCAGGAAGAGGCGGTCGCCAAGATCCTGGGCGGGGTGGTCAAGGAAGGCGACGTGGTCATCGTCCGCTATGAAGGCCCCAAGGGCGGCCCCGGCATGCAAGAGATGCTGTATCCCACCAGCTATCTGAAGAGCATGGGCCTGGGCAAGAAGTGCGCCCTGATCACCGACGGCCGCTTCTCGGGCGGCACCTCGGGCCTGTCCATCGGCCATGCCTCGCCGGAAGCGGCCGAGGGCGGCGCCATCGGTCTGGTCGAGGCGGGCGACACCATCGTCATCGACATCCCCAACCGCGTCATTCGCGTGGACGTTTCCGACGAGGAACTGGCCAAGCGCCGCGCGGCCATGGAGGCCAAGGGCGCCAAGGCCTGGAAGCCGGTGGATCGCGACCGCCCGGTCAGCCAGGCCTTGCGGGCCTACGCCGCCATGACTACCAGCGCGGCGCGCGGCGCCGTGCGCGACGTGTCGCAGCTCGACCGATAAGGTTCGGGCCAAGGGGCGGGGCGATGGCTGCCATCACCTGGAGCAAGATGATGAGTGTCGGCGTCCCCGTTCTGGACGCCGACCACAAGACCCTGATCGGGCTCATCAACAACCTCCACCGCTCCATCGGCGACGACGAGGAATACGCCACGCTGGGCAGCGTGCTGAAGGCGTTGCTGGAATACGCCGAATACCATTTCGCCCGCGAGGAACGGATCATGGAAATCTGCCGCTATCCGGCGGCGGAAACCCATGCGGCCATGCATCGCCGCCTGGCCCAGCAGGTGCGCGATCTCAAGGCCGCCTACGATGCCGACCGCACGGCGGTGCGGGCCAAGCAATGCCTTGATTTCCTGCACAAATGGCTGATCGAGCACATCTGCTCGAACGACATGGATTACCGGGCTTGGGCCGTCGGCCATGCCGAGGCGCTGAGTTCCGGGGAAAACATGGCCAGCAACGGCTCGCGCAGCACTGCCAGCCTGGACTGGAAAAGCCTGAGAATTCTGGTGGTGGACGACAACCAGAACTTCTGCCAGGTCATGCGCACCATTCTGGAAGGCGTCGGCGTCGTCGACATCCGTGTCGCCAGTGACCTCGACACCGCGCGGGTGGTGCTGCAGGGCAAAAGCGTGGACGTGCTGGTGACCGATTGGCACGTGGGCGCCGAAAGCGGCCTTGATCTGGTGGGCTGGGTCCGTGCCCAGCCCGAGCTTGCCGGATTGCCCGTGCTGATGCTGTCGGGGCACGAACGGATTTCCAACCGCGAGATCGCGTTGAACGCCGGGGCGGATGAGTTCATGGAAAAGCCCATCTCGGCCCGTGGCCTGCTGATCTGTCTGGCCAAGCTGATGCGCAAGGGCCGCGAGGGATGAGCCCCATCGTCGCCGGCCCCCGTTTGCCCGACTCGGTTCATCCGCTGCCCAACCTGCTGGAGCTTACGGCCGAAGAAGTGCTGGAAGCCTTTCGCGCCAGCCAGCGGGCCGATTTCACCCGGGTGGTCGCCCAGGTGGAAGACGCGGGCGCGCCCCTGCACGCGCTGTTCGACCGCCTGCGCCAACGGGTCGGGCCGGAAAACCCTTTCCAGCGCACCGCCTTGTTTCGGCCGGGGGCGCTGCGGGCGCTGTTCCTTGACCTGCACGACCATGTGATGAGCCACCCCGTCTGGCGCCATCCGTTTTTCGTGCGGGTGTTCGAGGGGCGGATGACTGCCGCCCAGGCTGCGACCTTCGCCACCGCCTATTTCAACCAGATCAAGAACACCCGCCAATGCGTGGCCCTGGCGGTCGGCCGCTTCCACGGGCTGATGGACCTACCCTATGGGCCGCTGAACGAACCCGTTTCGGAGATCACCCAGATCGCGCTGGCGCAGCTGGTGGCCGACGAATACGGCGTCGGCGCCCATGCGGTCGAGGATTACCCCGAGCTGGCCCATCTGCTGCTGGCCCGCACCCATATGGCCATGTACCGCCAGTTGTTCGACGGGCTGGATATCGCCGCCGCCGATCAGGATGCGCCCATGCTGTGGGGCGTGGCCGACAACGTGCTGACCCAGCGCCTGCTGGCCGGGCACGACGCCTTTACGCCGCTCGAGGCGCTTGCCTCGGTCGGGCTGGGCATGGAATGGGGGGTGCCCGAGTTCTTTTCTTTGCTGCTGGGCGGATTGATCCGCCTGTCGCAACGCGACGGCCTGGGCCTCACCGAGCGCGACCTGGAAGTGTTCATCGCCCACGTGCGCTATGACGTGCTGCACGCGGTGTCGGTGATGCTGGTGACCAGCCTGCACATGACCGCCGAAAACCATCTGGCGGCGGTCAAGAACGCCTGCAACACGCTGATGGCGGCCCGCTTCGGCATGATGACCGATATGCATGCGGCGGTGTTCGGCGAGCCTTGTGCCGGACTGTGCGACGTCGGTCTGGAAACCCGCTATCGCCTGACCGACAGGCGCATTGCCGACGCCCTGGTGCGGGCGAGGGCGGGGGTGGCGGCGGAACGGGTGGTGAGGGGCAGCGAATACCGCGCCCGCACCGATCTCCCGTTCGTCTTTGCCTGAGGCTTACTTCTCGGCGAACGCCTTTTCGATGACGTAATGGCCGGGGCCGGCGTTGCTGCCCTGATCGAAGCCGTTTTCATCCAGCCACGCGGCCAATTCGTTCATCATGTTGGGATTGCCGCAAATCATCACCCGGTCCTCGGCCGGATTGATGACCGGGTTGCCCAAATCCTGGAACAACTTGCCGGACTTGGCCAAATCGGTGATCCGGCCCTGGTTGGCGAACGGCTCGCGGGTGACGGTGGGGTAATAGACCAGCTTGTGGCGGGCTTCCTCGCCAAAGAATTCGTTCTGCGGCATGTGGTATTGGATGAACTCGCCATAGACCAGATCGGCGACGCGGCGCACGCCGTGCACCAGCACCACCTGATCGAAACGGTCGTAGACCGCCGGGTCCTTGATGATCGACAGGAACGGCGCCAAGCCGGTGCCGGTGGCCAGCAGGTACAGGCGCTTGCCGGGCAGCAGGTTGTCGAGGATCAGCGTGCCGGTGGTCTTCTTGTTGACCAGGATGGTGTCGCCCGGCTTGACGTGCTGCAGGCGCGAGGTCAGGGGGCCGTTGGGCACCTTGATGGAAAGGAACTCCAGATGGTCCTCGTAAGCGGCGCTGGCCATGGAATAGGCGCGCATCAGCGGACGGCCGTCCACCATCAGGCCGATCATGGCGAACTGGCCGCTTTCAAAGCGAAAGCCGGGGTCGCGGGTCAGCTTCAGGGTGAACAGGGTGTCGGTCCAATGATGAACGTCAAGGACCGTCTTTTCGAGAATGTTGGATGACATGCTCTTGGCTCGATGGCTGATGCGGGTGTGCGCCGCAGCACGGACGCAGGAATGTCATACATATTCTAAATCGCAATAACAAGGAAAACTTTGTACATGCCAGTCATACAACACACTGAGGAGTGTTGTTAGCGCAGTTCGATCCAGATCGGGGTATGGTCGGATGCCTTTTCGCGTCCGCGCGGGGCCTTGTCGATGTCGCAGGCGATCAATCGGTCCGCCGCCTGGGGCGACAGCAGCAGGTGATCGATGCGCAGGCCGTTGTCGCGCTGCCACGCCCCGGCCTGATAATCCCAGAACGTATAGCACCCCGGCTCGGAATGTAGGGCGCGGTACGCCTCGGTCAACCCCAGGTGACAAAGTTCGCGGAACAACGCCCGGCTTTCCGGCCGGCACAGCGCATCGTCCTGCCAGTTGGCGGGGTCGTAAACGTCGTCGTCGGTGGGGCAGACATTGTAGTCGCCGCCCAGCACGAAGGCCTGCTCGGTGGACAGCAAAGCGCGGGCGTGGTCGATCAGGCGGCGCATCCAGCGCAGTTTGTACTCGAACTTATCGCCCGGCGCCGGGTTGCCGTTGGGCAGATACAGCGAGGCGACGCGCACGCCGTTGACGGTGGCCTCGATGTAGCGCGCCTGCTCGTCACCATCCGGTTCCGGCAGCCCGCGCACCACGTCGGCGATGGGGTGACGGGACAGGATGGCGACGCCGTTATAGCTTTTCTGCCCATGAACCGCCGCCCGATAGCCGGCGGCCTCGATCTCCAGCAACGGAAACTGGTCGTCCTGGCATTTGATTTCCTGCAACAGCACCACGTCGGGCGCGGCGTCGCGCAGCCATTCCAGCAGGTTGCCCAGACGCGCCCGGACCGAGTTGACGTTGAAGGTTGCGATTTTCACGGACAGTCTCTCTTTCGTGGCAACGGGGGCGCCGTCAACGGCTGCCGACATAGGTGTAGACGCCGTCCCATATGAAGATACGGCCGGGATGGCGCTGGTCGGGGCCGACTTTCCAGCGGCGGTGTTCCGCCGTGTCGATCAGCACGATGGGATATTCGCTGTCGCCCGGTTCCCACCGGCCGGTTTTGCCGCCATAGGAATTCCAGACATAGCGGCCGCTGGGGTCGATGGTCAGGTCGCCCGCGCGCACGCCGGGGCTGACATGCAGGGTGTTATAGCCGGGAACCGCGCTGGGGGTCTGCCACACGCCGCCCGAGACGCCGGTATGCCACACGCCCATCAACGCCCCGGCGTCCTGCTTGGTCGCCCGGCGCTCGGTTTTCTGGCGCGGCTGTTCGCTTGCGGGCGCCACCGGGGTGATGGTGTCGGCCTGATACATGGGCAGGCTGCCGTCGGGGCAGGTTCGCACCGAGTTGCCGACCACCTTGCCGCCACAGGTCTGGTGGCCCGCCAGGGCCACCGCTGGGGCAAGCGCCGCCAGCAGGACCGACAATGCGATCCGCGAAAATCCTTTGCTCATCGCCCCCTCCTTCGCGATTCCGGTGCCGTTGCGCTGCAACCGGAAATACTCCAAGATGGCGCGCGCCCGATCAGGCGTGCGGCGTGAGGGCGCAGGATAACATACCCATGGCGCATCCCAAGGTTTCCCGATCCCCCCTGCTGTTGTCGGCTCCGCTGGGACTGGCGCTGGCTGCTGTCGTCACCGCCGCGCCGGCCTGGGGCGCCGCTTGCCCCGCGCCGGCCAGGAACCCCACAGTTCGCGTCGTCAGCCAGATGCCCAGGCCGGACTATCGCCATTCGCTGGATCGTTCGCAGATCGGTGCGCTGGCCGGACATGGGCGCATGACCTCGGACAAAAGCCACGCCGGCCTGACGCGAACCGATACGTCGTTCACGGTCAAGCCGATCCTGACATTTCAACGGCTTGGCGACGGAACCTTGTGCGCCTCGCTCAAAGAGGTCGAGGCCAATTGGCGGATGACCAGGCTGCAGGTGGACATCGCCTCGGAATATCGCCAGGGAAGCTGTCCCTATCAGGAAGTGCTGCGCCACGAGAACGAGCACGTAAGCATCGCCCAAAGCTATTTCACCGAGGCTGATCGCGGATTGAAGCAGGATCTGACCGCCTTCGCCCAGGGCATGGGCGCGTTCGTGGTGCGCGGCAGCCCGCAGCAGGCGGCCGAGGACGCGGCGTCCAGGTTCATGCGCCGGGCGGAAAACGTGCTTGATCGCTACCGGCGGGGAACGACGCGGGACAACGCCGCCATCGACACGCCGGAAAACTATCGGGCGGTCAGTCGGCGCTGCCGCGACTGGTAGCCGGCGAGGGGAACGCCCCGCCGGCCCCAGGGAAACATCACACCGAAAAGCTGGACCCGCAGCCGCAGGTCGCGGTGGCGTTTGGGTTCTTGAACTGGAACGACGCCCCCATCAGGTCCTCGACGTAATCCACCTCGGTGCCGGCCAGCAGATCCAGCGAGGTTTGGTCGACCACCACCTTGGTGCCGTGCTGTTCGGTCACCACATCGTCTTCGTTGACTTGGTCATCAAGGCTGATGCCGTATTGAAAGCCCGAACATCCGCCGCCGGCGACGCTCAGGCGCAGCATCAGGTTGGGCTTGCCTTCCATCTTGATCAAGGTCTGCACCCGCTGGGCGGCGCTGGGCGTGATGGCGACGCGGGTTTCGGTGGCAAGTGCCGTTTCGGCCATGGGATCTCCAATCAAAGTCTCGGCGCGGCGGAATTGGGCAAAGGATAGCAAACTCTCTCGGGCGGGGGGAAGACGCGTCCCCGGCTGCCCCTCATGCGGAAGAGGTGGGGCATATTCCGCTTTTGTCGAGAGGGCGGCGAATGTATGCCCGCCATCGGTGGTTCTGGGTGCGTGGTTGCGTTCGCGCCCTACCGCTTGTAGTGTCCGCACATGACCGCGACCTCGCTTGCCCGCTCTGCCGTTCTTGCGCCTTATGCCTGTCGGCCCGAGGAGTCGCGCGGTCGCCTGCATCCTGAGCCGGAAAGCAAAACGCGCACGCCGTTTCAGCGCGACCGCGATCGGATCATCCATTCCGCCGCCTTCCGCCGCCTGCAGTATAAGACGCAGGTGTTCGTCTATCACGAGGGCGACAATTTCCGCACCCGGCTGACCCATTCGCTGGAAGTGTCGCAGATCGCCCGTTCGGTGGCCCGCGTGCTGGGGTTGGACGAGGACATGGCGGAATCGCTGGCCCTGGCCCACGATCTTGGTCACACGCCCTTTGGCCACGCCGGCGAGGATGCGCTGCAAGACGTGCTGAGCGATTTCGGCGGCTTCGACCACAACGCGCAGTCGCTGCGGGTGGTGACCAAGCTGGAACGGCGCTACGTGGAATTCGACGGCCTGAACCTGACCTGGGAAACTCTGGAAGGTCTGGTCAAGCACAACGGCCCGCTGACCGGGCCGCTGGCGACCAAGAAGAATTGGGTGGTGCCCGGCGCCATCACCGAATACGTCGCCCGCCAGGATCTGGAACTGGACACCTTCGCCAGCGCCGAGGCCCAGGTGGCGGCGCTGTCCGACGACATCGCCTATAACAACCACGATATCGAGGACGGCCTGCGCGCCGGTCTGTTCACCCTGGACGACCTTAAGGACGTGCCGCTGGTGGGGCCGGTGCTGCACGCGGTGGCGCGCGAGCATCCCCATATCGAGCGCAGCGTCCATATCCACGAAACCGTGCGCCGCATGATCGGCATGATGATCGGCGACATGATCGAGGAAACCCGGCGCCGCCTTGTCGAACTGCGCCCGCGCAGCGCCGACGACGTGCGCCGCCTGGGGGTGCCACTGGTGGCCTTTTCCGAGCGCATGAAGGCCAACGACCGCGCGCTCAAGGAATTCCTGTTCCCCAACATGTACCGCCACTTCTTGGTCAACCGTATGACCTCGAAGGCGCGGCGCGTGGTCAAGGACCTGTTCAACCTGCTGCACGCCGAGCCCGGCTGCCTGCCGCCCGACTGGCGGCGGCAGTCCGACGGCGCCGGCACTCCCAAGACCGCCCGCGTGGTGGCCGACTACATCGCCGGCATGACCGACCGATTCGCGTTGGACGAGCATCGCCGGCTTTTCGACATGCAAGAGAAACCATGAACCTTTTCAAATACTTCAAGGACGAGATTAACGCCGCTCTCGAACGTCTGGCCGCCGCCGGCACGCTGCCGCAGGGTCTGGACACCTCGAAGGTGACCGCCGAGCCGCCGCGCGAGGCCGCCCATGGCGACGTCGCCACCAACGCCGCCATGGTGCTGTCCAAGGCCGCCGGCATGAAGCCGCGCGACATCGCCGACGCCCTGGCCGGCGAACTGGGCAAGCACCCGGCGGTGACCGCGGTCGAGATTGCCGGCCCCGGCTTCATCAACCTGCGCCTTGCCGACGCGTTCTGGTTCGAGCGTCTGTCCGAGGTTCTGGCCGCCGGCACGTCCTATGGCG
>DATGXU010000076.1:0-32644 GCA_035298685.1 Magnetospirillum sp.
GCGCCGCGAGGCCGAAGCCAAGGCGGACGCCGCCCGCCGGGCGGAAATGGGCAAGTTGGCGGATGCCTTCGAAGCTGCGCTGTCGGGCATTTCCACCGCCGTCAACAGCGGCGCCAACCAGCTGCAATCCAACGCCTCGACGCTGACCAGCATCGCAGAAACCACCAGCAGCGAGGCCCAGGTGGTGTCGGACGCCTCGGAACAGGCGACCGGCAACGTCCAGTCGGTGGCTTCGGCGGTCACCGAACTGGTGGCCTCGGTCGAGGAAATCTCGCGCCAGATTCATTCGTCGGCGGACATCGCCCGCTCGGCGGTGGACAAGGTCGAGCACACCAACACCGCCGTGGAAAGCCTGGTCGAGGCCGCCCGCCGCATCGGCGACGTCACCGGTTTCATCCAGAAGATCGCAGCCCAAACCAACCTGCTGGCCATGAACGCCACCATCGAGGCGGCCCGGGCCGACGAGGCCGGAAAGGGCTTTGCCGTGGTGGCGGGCGAGGTCAAGAACCTGGCCAGCCAGACCGCCAAGGCCACCGAGGACATCCGCCTGCAAATCCAGCAGATGCAGGCTGCCACCAACGACGTGGCCGAAGCCATCCACGCGGTCGGCGGCATGATCTCGACCATGAGCTCCAATATCGACGCGGTGGCCTCGGCCGCCGGCGAACAGGGCGCCACCACCTCGGAAATCTCGCGCAACCTGCACATGGCGGCCGAGAAGACCATGGATGTGGCCACCAATATTTCGCGCGTCACCAAGGTTTCGGGGGATGCCGGGCATATGGCCCAAGACGTTCTGCGGGCGTCGCGGGAACTTTCCGGGCAGGCCGAAGCACTTGAGAGCGAGGTCAAAGGGTTTATCACCCGCATTCGCACCAGTTGAGACGGCCACCTTCGTCTCGGCCCAAAAAGACGGCTTCTCGGCATTGCGTCGCCCCATGCGGCGCAATGTCCGATTGCGCCGAAAATTTACGATTGGTAATCTATTCCTTAGTGCGCGGTTAGGCTGCGGCGGCGCCCGTGGGCAAAGGACCGCAGTCTTGACCGTCCTCTGTCGGAACTGGGCGGGGACGTGGAAAAATGGGCGGACCCGGTGCGGGAGTGGAAGAGCGTTCTCGCGGTTCGTCGGCCCCGGCGGGCGGCAACGACGCCCCGTCGGGCAAACGCGCGGTTCCCATCCTTGGCCGCCTGATCCTGGGCGTGGTGGTGGTCAACCTGTTCGTTGGCGTTCTGGTGGGCTTTTCGGCCCATCAAAGCCTGCAGCGGTATCAGGAAACGGCGGCCGGCACCTCGCGCAATCTTGCCAAGACCACCGAGCAGTACGTCGCCGACCTGATCGACAAGATCGATTACCTGTTGTTCGACACCGTCGCCGAAATCGAGCGTGAACTGCGGCTTGGCGGGCTGGATACCGCGCGGACCAACCGCTTCATCGTTCAGCGTCAGAACCTGCTGACCACCCTTGAGGCCATTCGCGTCGCCGACGACAACGGGCAGGTGATTTTCGGGTCGGCCCCCTCGTCGACCGTACCGCGCAACCTGTCCGACCGCGATTATTTCATCCATCAGCGCGACAATGCCGAGGGCGGGCTGTTCATCTCGCGCTCGCATGTCAGCCGCGTCACCGGCCGCTGGTCGATCTTCTTTTCCCGGCGCATCAACCGGCCCGACGGCAGCTTTTTCGGCGTCGCCTATTCGGTCATTCCCGCCGACACCATCGAGGAATATTTCTCGCGCATCGACGTCGGTTCGCACGGCGGCATCAGCCTGCGCGATGACAAGCTGACCGGGCTGGTGCGCCATCCCGACCCCAAGGGCGAGTTTCGCGGCAACACCACCCTCACGCTCGAATTGCAGCGTTTCCTGGACGAGGGCAGGACCGAGGCCACCTTCTACAGCGAGCAGGCGTTGGACGGCGTCGCGCAAACCGCCTCGATCCGCAAGATCGGCCGCTTTCCGCTGTTCATCAATATCGGCCTGGCCAAGGACGATTACCTGGCGCCCTGGCGCGCCGAGCTGTGCTGGTCCATCGCGCTTTACGGCGTGTTCGTGCTGGCCACCCTGACCTGGGCGTTCCTGCTGTACCGCGCCTGGCAGCAACGCATGCTGGCCGACGAGCGCGCCCGCCACACCCTGGAAGAACGCGTCATCGAGAAAACGGCGCATCTGCGCGACTATGCCACCGCGCTGGAACGCTCCAACGCGGATCTCGAGCAATTCGCCTATGTGGCGTCCCACGATCTGCGCGAGCCGCTGCGCATGGTCAGCAGCTATCTGGACCTGCTCGAACGGCGCTATGGGTCCATGTTCGACCAGGACGGCCACGAGTTCATCGCCTTTGCCAAGGAAGGCGCCGTGCGCATGGACCGGCTGGTGCAGGACCTGCTGGAATTCTCGCGCATCGGCCGCCATGCCAACCCGCCCAAGCCGACGCCGCTGGGGCCATTGGTGGAAAACGTGCTGCGGGTGCTGGGCCGTTCCATCGACGAATGCCAAGGCCAAGTGATCGTGCCGGACGTGCTGCCCGAGATCATCTGTTGCGGCGACGAACTGTTCCTGCTGTTCCAGAACCTGATCAGCAACGCCCTGAAATTCCGCACGCCCGACCGCCCGCCCGAAATCCGGCTGGGGGTGGAACGTCTGGACAACGCCTGGCAATTTTCCGTCGCCGACAACGGCATCGGCATCCAGCCGGATTATTTCGACCGCATCTTCCTGATCTTCCAGCGCCTGCACACCCGCAAGCAATACGAGGGAACCGGCATCGGCCTGGCGGTGTGCAAGAAGATCGTCGAACGCCACGGCGGCCGCATCTGGGTGCAATCGACCCCGGGCCAGGGCTCCACTTTCCTGTTCACCCTCCCCGACGATGGCAGCGCACCGTCGCTGGCGGCCGAGATGCGCGCCGAAAGCTGACCGCCGTCAGCTTTCCATTGCCTCGAGCCCGGGAGTGTGAGAAAGCGCATCCATGAAACTGGTCATCGTCGCCGACATTCACGGCAATTACGACGCCTGGCGCGCCCTGCCCGAAGATTATGACGAGATGTGGGTGCTGGGCGATCTGGTCAATTATGGCCCCCAGCCGCAAGAAGTGGTCGAGGCGGTGATGAACACCGCCTCGCTGGTGGTGCAGGGCAACCACGACCACGCGGTGGCCCACGACGACGACAGCCATTGGAGCGCCCGCTACCGCGCCATGGCCGAGACGACGCGGCGACACACCTCGTCGATGTTGGGCGAGGCGCACAAGGCCCACCTTCGCGGCCTGCCCGTTCAAGCCCAGGCCGAGCGCGAAGGCCGGCGCTTTCATCTGGTCCACGCCATGCCGTCGAACCCGTTCTATGGCCGCTGCCCGCCGGATGGCGACCAGTGGACCAGCGAGATCGACGGGCTGGCCGCCGACATCGTGCTGGTCGGCCACAGCCATGCCCCGTTTATCCGCCAGGTGGGCGACAAGGTGCTGGTGAACCCCGGCAGCCTTGGGCAACCGCGCACGGGCAAGCCGCTTGCCAATTATGCCATCTGGCAAGACGGCACGTTCACACTGAAATCGTTTCCCTATCCGGTCGAGACGACGGTCGCCAAGCTGGAAGCCCTGGGCTTTCCCGACGACGTCGAAGCGGAACTGGTGAACATTCTTACCACTGGCTCGGTATAGACCGGAACCATCGCCCCATGATCCCCATCACCCGCCGCATCGCCCTCGACGAAAAGGAAATCGAGGAAAGCTTCGCCCGTTCGTCCGGGCCGGGCGGGCAGAATTTTTCTCCTCCGCCCCGCCAGCACCTACGGTGGATGCACCATATGAGCGCAAGGTGACGCCGATCTGCCCGGCGGCGGCCCCGCCCGAGACGCTGTACCCCACGGACATCGGCGCCTCCGATCTCCTGCGCACCGTCTCGCACCTGATGGAAATGCAGGCCGAGGGTTACATCACCCTTGAACATCTGACCTGAGGTCGCCGAGTTCCAGGGAAAAGCACGTTCCCTCGTCCGAGGTGGTCAGGACGATGCGGCCACCATGGGCTTCGGCGACGGCGCGGCACACGGCAAGGCCCAGGCCGATGGCGCCGGGGGCATCGCGGTGGTGGCGCACGAAGGCCTCGAACAGGCGTGGCCTTACCGCCGCGTCCACCCCCCGGCCGTTGTCGGCCACGGAAATTCGCCAGCCGTGTTCCAAGGCTTCAGCGCTGATAGTGACTTGCAACGGGCGGTGGGGATGGCGCGCCTGAATGGCGTTGGAGATCAGCTCCCGCAAGGCGCTGTGCAGCATGGCGCGGTCGGCCACCACCTGCAGCAGCGGGCCGCGTGCCAACGTGCCGCCCACCGAGGCGAACTCGGAGGACGATTCCAAGACCAGGGTGTCGACCATGCCTTCCAGGTCGAGCACTTCCGGCACGGGGGTGCGGCCGAGCAGTTCCACATAGCGCTGGAACGCCACCAGCACGGATTTCAACCGGATGCCCGAGGCTTCCACATATTCCAGGTATTCGTGCGCCTCGACCGCGCCCACGGGCAGGTTACGGCGCGCAAGCTGGGTGAAGCTGACAATGGGGCGCACTGGTTCCTGTAACTGGTGTGCCGCCACTTGCGCCAGGCGGGTCAGCACGGCATGGGTGGCCAGGATGCGCGCCGCGCGCCGCTCGGCCAGGGCCGTGGTGGATTCCAGCAGCCTGGTGCGCTCGCTGACCGCGCGCTCCAATTCATCCTGGTGGGACAGCAACTGGCTCTCGCGCCGGTCAGTCAGCCAGCCCCATTGGAACAGCAGTCCCGAAAGAACCGCGACCGCCGCGATCTCGATGGACGCCATCTGGTACCAAGCCTGGAAGGCACGGGTAACGGACATGGCCGAGGTAATCACCAGGTCGAAATTCGGCAGAACCCGATAGCCCACGAACTTGTCGTTGCCGTCTGCCTTGGACACCAAGCGGGCAACACCGGACGACGATTGCGGGATCCATTTGGTCAACAGATCGCTGTCAGCAATGCTGGTGCCGAATTTCTCGCCATGGGCGGGGGACCGCGCCAGGATGGTGCCATCCAGGCGGATCAGCGCCGCGCCGCCGTCGGGGTCCACCACGTTGGCGGCCAGAGTCTCGGCATAGTAATCGGCGTCGATCACCACCACCGCCGTGGCGACGCGTCGGCGGGTGGAGTCGAAGACCGGCCGGGCCAGGGGAATGGAGCGTTTCCCGGTCAGGCGCCCGATCATGCCGCGCACGACCTGGGGGCCGATCCCGTCGCGCGAGGCGCTTCCGACGTAGTCCCGGTCGCTAATGTTCAGCCCTTCCGAATGCATGCCGACGGAAGGCAACGTATTGGGACGCATGCGCCCTTCGGTGTCCACCGCCCCGACATAGAGGATTTCCGGCATGCTGAGTAACCGGGCGCTCAACCGCTCGCGCGAGGTGCCTTCGTCCCAGCGCCCCTCGGTGATCATGTCGGTGACATCCAGCAGCAAAGTGTCGGCGCTGGTCAGGGTGCTCGCCATATGGCGGGCCACGGTCTGGGTCATCGAGTCGATGAGCTGGCGGGCGTTTTGCTCTTCCCGGCCCTTGGCCACCGCGAGTTGGATGCACGTCGCCACCGCGATCATCATGACCGCGAGAAGCGCGATGCCTCGAGCTCGGAAGGTCCTGACCATGCTCGCCCCGGCTCCACCTCGACGGACGTTAGTATTCGCCGACATTTCCCGTTTGAGCGTTTGAGCGGCCCAAGCGCCCCTGATTGACGGCAGGATAGCCCGACCTCTGCCCAACCGAAAGGCGAAATGATGCGGCAACAGCCTCCGCTAAAGCAAAATCGCCAATTCGGTCGCCAGGAATGGCTCCACTGATCCTAGTTTATTTTGCCGTAATGCGGGCACACCTCGCCCGTCGCTCGCCCCGTACCATCGACTTCAACCGTCAACATGGTGCCGGTTCCCGTAGTCGGAGACCGTCGCACCTGGCCGGCCATCTCCATCATCGGCCTCACCAATCGTCATCACCGCTTTGATTTCTATGCCGGCATCGTGTTCATGCTTCACGAAACCGCCAGGGCATATGGAAAATCGTGATACACCGTTGATTTGCACCTGCATAATTAGAACAACCAAACATAACGCCAAAGAATCTTGCAGTTGATATTCACGTATGGACTTGCGACTATAAACTAGCATGATAGATCAGGGTGGGAGAGGAGGTAGAGCATGTTTGACCTATCAGAAGGGGGGAACAGGATGTCTCGCTTTTTCCAAGGACTGTTTTTTTGCGCTTCATTCTCAACCATGGCACTTGCCGCCCACGGCGAACCTCTGACCATCGCCGTGAACGAGGCTTTGTCCGGCGTGAACAACGGAACCGGCTTTCCCTATGTGGTGGCGGCCAAGTATGCGCTGGAAAAGTTCAACAACGCCGGCGGCCTGAACGGCGAAAAGGTCGTCCTGAAGAGCTTCGACAACGGCGGAAATCCCGCCAATGCGGCAAACAAGACCAAGCAGGCCATCGCTGAAGGCGTGCGCGTGATCATTCAGGGATCATCCTCGGCCGTCGCGGCGACGATCGCCGACACCGTGAATGAATACAACGCCGCCAATCCAGGCAAAGAGGTCATCTACCTCAATGTCGGCTCGTATGCCATGAACATCACCGGCGACAAGTGTGGCTTCTACACGTTCCGCTACCCGCCGACCGCCCCGATCGAGATTGCCGCCCTGGTCAAGGCCATGAAGGACGACAATGCCCTCGGCACCCGCGTCTACGCGGTCAACCAGAACTATTCCTGGGGCCAGGATGTCGAAGCGGCCATCAAGCAAAACGCCTCGGTCGCCGGCTATCAGGTGATCGACAGCATCATGCACGAGGTCAACCGCATCCAGGACTTCGCCCCCATCGTCGCCAAGATCGGCGCGGCGAACCCCGACACCGTCATTACCGGCAACTGGTCCAATGACCTGTTGCTGCTGATGAAGGCGGTCGGCGACGCCAATCTGAAAGTCCGATTCGGCACCACGTTCCTCGACCAGGAAGGCAACATCAGCAACGCCGGCCCCATCGTCGAGGGCAATTATGTCGTCCACATCTATAATGCGGCGCTAACCGACGGCACCTTCGCCAATGATTACAAGAAGGTCACCAACCACTATCCGGCCTACATCGAGCCGGGCACGGTTCGGGGCTTGGAATTGCTGTTCAAGAGCCTGAAGGAAGCCCAGCTGAAGAGCGGCTTCGACGCCACAAAAGTGGTCCTGGCCATGGAAAACACCACCATGGACACAGACCTGGGCAAGGTCTACGTCCGCAAGGAAGACCATCAGGTGTTTACGCCCGTGGTGGTTTCAAAGGCGCAGAAGGGCGCCAAGTATCCGGTGGACGGCACTGACATCGGCTTCACGCCGGTCAAGAGCTTTCCCGCCGGCACCTTCACCTATCCGGTGCAGGCAAGCTGCCAGATGAAGCGCCCCTCCTGATAACCCGAACCACTCGCTCCCGGCATCCCTCGCGGGTCGAGGGAATGCCGGGGCGGGATCGCGGGTGGCAGCCCTGTCGCCGGCACGAGGATGCGAGGAGCGGAATAGCAATGTTGAAGAACCTGACCGAAGGCGCACGCAGCCTGACGGGCAAATTCATTCTTTGCTCCATCGGCTTGCTCACCGCCATCTTCCTGCTGGAAATTTTTGTGATTTCCACCCGAAGCAATACGGTCGTCGGCGACCTCGCCCTCAGGCACAGCCGCGAGGTGGGCGCCCACCACGCGTCCAACATTGAAAACGAGCTCAACCGGCGCATGGCCAGCGTCGAGGCGGTGTCGCGCGCCTTCGCCATGATGCGCCGCAACTGGGTGGTGGATCGTGGCGCCTATAACGGCACCATACGGGCGATGATGGAGGACGACAAATCGCTGTTCTCGTTGTGGGCGGTGTTCGAGCCAGGAGCCATCGACAACGACAGCGAGCATCCCGATGACATCGGCTCGACCGCGGACGGACGGTTCTCGCCGCTGTGGCACCGCCAGAACGGCCAACTTGTGGTCGATGCCATTTCAGACGTCAGCGACAAGAACGGCGCGGCGGAGTTCTACACCCGTGCCATGCAGAGCAAAAAGCCGGTCGTCACCGAACCCTACCTCTTCACCCATGGCAAGGACAGTCAGCTGCTCATCTCGCTGGTGTCGCCGGTCGTCGTGGACCGGCGCCCCATTGGCGTGGTCGGGATCAGCATGCCACTGACGCATTTCGCCGAGAATCTGGGCATGGTCCGGCCTTTGGATGCGGGCACGGTGTCGTTGATGACCAACAATGGCAACTGGGCCGCCATCTCGCAGATTGCAAACCTGGGCAAGGCGGTCACCGACAGCGACCCATCGCTGGCGGCGATGCTGGATGCGGTCAAGGGCGGCCAGCCGATGGATTTCGTGACCGACGACCGCGATGACCGCAATCAAAAATTCCTGATGCCCATCACCATCGGCTCCACCAAGACGCCGTGGAGCCTGCTGGTTTCCATTCCCGTCGCCAAGGTGTTCGAGCCCGCGGCGGCCATCCGCAACGTGGTCATCGGCGGCAAGCTGCTGGCCTTGGTGGTGCTGACCACAACCCTGGCAGTGGCCGGCATGGTCATCGTGCGCCGCCCGCTGGCCCGCACCCTGGCGGTGATCGAACGACTCGCCCGTGGCGACTACACCGTCGAAGTCATCGACATCAATCGCCGGGACGAAATCGGCCAAGTCAACCGCGCCCTGAAGATTTTCCAAGGCAATCTGCTGCGGGTGAAGAACCTGGAAGAGGAACGCCGCTTGGCCGACGAAAAGGCCAAGGCTGCCCACCAGGAAGAAATGCGCCAGTTGGCCGACACCTTCGAAGCCGCGTTGTCCGGCATCTCCAACGCCGTCAACAACGGCGCCAACCAGCTGCAGTCCAATGCCTCGACCTTGACCGACATCGCCGACACCACCAGCTCGGAAGCCCAGTTCGCATCGCAAGCGTCGGAACAGGCCAATATCAACGTCCAGTCCGTGGCCTCCGCGGTGACGGAACTGGTGGCCTCGGTCGAGGAAATCTCGCGCCAGATCCATTCCTCCGCCGATATTGCGGGCGAGGCCGTCAATAAAGTGGATCACACTAATCTGGCGGTGGAAAAGATGATGGATGCCGCGCGGCGTATCGGCGACGTCACTGGCTTCATCCAGAAGATCGCCGCCCAGACCAATCTGCTGGCACTGAACGCCACTATCGAGGCCGCCCGCGCCGCCGAAGCCGGCAAGGGATTCGCCGTGGTCGCCGGTGAGGTCAAGAACCTGGCGAGCCAGACGGCAAAGGCCACCGAGGACATCCGCGAGCAGATTCAGCAGATGCAGAACGCGACCGCCGAGGTCGCCGACGCCATCCACGCCGTGGGCGCCATGATCTCGACCATGAGCGAGAACATCAACGCTGTGGCTTCCGCAGCCGGCCAACAGGGCGCCACCACCTCGGAAATCTCGCGCAATCTTCAGATGGCCGCCGATAAGACCATGGCGGTGGCCAGCAACGTCTCGCGCGTGACCAGGGCCACTGGGGAAGCCGGCCACATGGCCCAGGACGTCCTGCATGCGTCGCAGGCCCTATCCGGCCAAGCCGACGCGCTGGAACGGGAGGTCAGGAACTTCATCGACCACATCCGCGCGGGCTGAGCGTGAAGAAGCATGGCGGCGGGGCGGATTGTGCTATCAAATGCACCACCCCGCCCGCCAGTCCGCCGGATGACCATGATCCCCATCACCCGCCGCATCGCCCTCGACGAAAAGGAAATCGAAGAAAGCTTCGCCCGCTCGTCCGGGCCGGGCGGCCAGAACGTCAACAAGGTCGAGACGGCGGTGCTGTTGCGCTTCGACGTGCGCAACAGCCCCAGCCTGCCCGACGAGGTCAAGGCGCGGCTGGAGCGGCTGGCCGGGCGGCGGCTGACCCTGGATGGCGTGCTGATCATCACCGCCCAGGAACACCGCAGCCAGGATCGCAACCGGGCGGAAGCTCTGGCCAAGCTGGTCGAGCTGATCCGCGAGGCGGCCAAGCCGCCGCCGCCCAAGCGCAAACCCACCAAGCCGACCAAGGGCTCGCAGGAACGGCGGCTGAATTCCAAGGGCAAGCGCGGGGTGACCAAGTCGCTGCGTCAGAACAAACCGGGATGGGATTGACGGAATGGGCAAGCGCACCCCCGCCACCACCGCCATGGACAAGGCGAAAAAGCCTTATGCCGTGCTGGAATACGAGTACGACCCCGATGCCGCCTCGATCGGGTTGCAGGCCGCCGAGGCCATGGGGCTGCCGGCCCATCAGGTGTTCAAGACCCTGATGACCATTGCCGGCGACGAACCACTGATCGCGGTGGTGCCGTCGGATCGCGAACTGAACCTGAAGGCGCTGGCCCATGCCGCCGGCAAGAAATCGGTCGCCATGATGAAGGTTCCCGAAGCCGAGCGGCTGTCCGGCTACAAGGTGGGCGGCATTTCGCCGCTGGGCCAGAAAAAGCGCATCCGCACCTTCATGGATGCCAGCGCGCTGGCCCTGCCCTTCATGGTGGTCAATGGCGGCCAGCGCGGCGTGCAGATCAAGGCGGCCCCGCAAGACTTGATCGACGCAATCGGCGCCACCGTGGCCGACATCGCCACGGATTAAGCCACTTCGTCTTCCAGATCGGGATTGCCGGGGGCGGTTTGCCAGCCCAGGGCCGGCAGCGCGATGATGCGGTTGCCATAGGCGTCCACATCGGCGGCGATCAGGCCGGCATTGGTCATATAATCCAGCAGGCCCAAAGCCCGGCGCGGGCTGCGCGAGCCGCGGGCGCGCGCGATCTGGGCGTTGGACGGACAGGCGGCGCCATCGTGGGCGGCGCGGGCCAGCATCAGGAACACCGCCTGAATGTCCTCGGGCAGCGCGGTCGACAACGCCAACGCCTTTTCCCATTCCGGCGTGTCGGCGGTTTCCGCGTCGACGCCGGCGCGCGCCGTCGCCATCTTGCGGCGGAACGCAGCCAGATCGATGATGCGGCCGTTGACGCCGTACTGGCGGCAGCGCACCAGAAAATCCTGATAAACCTGGGCCACCGAGCGGAACAGGGCGTCGGGGTCGCCCAGCACCTCGCGCAGCACGTCGTCCAGCGACGGCTTGGGCGCCGCCGGTTCGCGCGGCACCGCCGAAATCTCGCTGGCCAGCGACAGCGCGGGCGGCGGCGGCGGCTGGCTGGCGGCCAGTTGCGCCAGGATGTCGGCGGTGGACGGCACCGGCCGCGCCATCACCCGCAGGGTTTCGTTCTCACCCGGCTTCATGATCAGGTCGCGGGCGTCCTCGGGCGGGGTTTCCGGCAGCGGCATCAGCCGGGCGTTGCCGGTGCGGCCGTCGGTGGTGACGCTGCCGATGCGGATGGTCAGCGGCCGCCGGGCCAGGGCCGGCCCCAGGGCGATGAAATGGCCACGATTGAGATCGCGGAACATCTCGGCCTGACGGCGTTCCATGCCCAACAAATCGGCGGCGCGCGCCATGTCGATGTCAAGGAAGGTGCGGCCCATCAGGAAGTTGGACGCCTCGGCCGCCACGTTCTTGGCCAGCTTGGCCAGACGCTGGGTGGCGATGATGCCGGCCAGACCGCGCTTGCGGCCACGGCACATCAGGTTGGTCATGGCGCCCAGGCTGGCTTTGCGCGCTTCGTCGGAAACCTCGCCGGCCGCCGCCGGGGCGAACAATTGCGCTTCGTCCACCACCACCAGCATGGGAAACCAATAATCGCGCTCGACGTCGAACAGCCCGCCCAGGAAGGCGGCGGCGTGGCGCATCTGGCGCTCGGTTTCCAGGTTTTCCAGGTTCAGCACCACCGACACCCGGTGCTGGCGCACGCGGGCGGCCACCTGCTGCAACGCCGCCTCGGTATGGGCGGCGGCGTCCACCACCACATGGCCGAAAGCCTCGGCCAGGGTGACGAAATCGCCCTCGGGATCGACGATGGCCTGTTGCACCCACTGGGCGCTTTGCTCGACCAGACGGCGCAACAGGTGCGACTTGCCCGAGCCCGAATTGCCCTGCACCAGCAGGCGGGTCGCCAGCAGCTCCTCGAGATCAAGGGTCGCCGGCTGTCCCGCCGACGTGGAACCCATCTCGATCGCTACCGTCATTCACCTGCTCCTGCAAACCCCGGCGGTGACTCTCTCCACCGGGGCCGTGGAGTCAAGCCTTTCCCGCGTTTGGCTTGCACAACAGGGGGTTACAGAATCTCGATCGCCACCTGTTTGGTGAACGGCGCCAGCGCCAGCACACGCCAGCCCACCCCGGTTTCGGCCACGTATTCCGAAAACGCCTTGAACTCGTCCTCGGCCCAGGTGCGGTTGCCGATGAATTCGTCGAACACCAGCACGGTGCCCGGCCGGATGCGATCGGCCAGGCTGGTCAGCACGAAGCGGGCCGAGGCATAGATGTCGCTGTCGATATTGACCAGCCGCACCGGCCCCGAATGGGCGGCCAGGAACGGCTGCAGCGTATCCTCGAACCAGCCGGCATGCAGGCGGACGTTGGCGGGCACCTGGGGCAGGACGGCGCCGGTGGTCAGCACCCCGGCAGGCTCGCTGCCCCAGGATTGCGGCAGGCCCTCGAACGAATCGAAGCCGTGAACCTGTTGCCCGGCGACTTCCGCCAGCACGGTGATCGAGGTCCCCCGGCGCACGCCGAATTCCAGCACCATGCCCTGCCCCATTGCCTGCGCCATGGCAAAGCGCAACAGCGACGCCGACAGGCCGAACAGCCGGGGCGGCTGCGGACAATGGGGCAGCAGAGCCCGCACGCCATCCACCAGCGCGCGCCGCGCCGGATGGGGCACCACATGGGTGCGAATCAGCTCGTCGGCGCCCGCTTCGCCGGCCAGCACGGCGTAGGCGGCCACGAAGCCCCAATATTTGCCGTTGGCCCCAACGCAGG
This sequence comes from Magnetospirillum sp., assembly GCA_035298685.1. GTDB lineage: Bacteria > Pseudomonadota > Alphaproteobacteria > Rhodospirillales > Magnetospirillaceae > Magnetospirillum. The sequence goes on from DATGXU010000076.1 coordinate 12,919, forward strand.
CGGTGGCGCGTTCAAGCCGCCGGCGAGCCTCGTCGGACCCATGCAATTCCAAAGCGGGGGCGTGGCTGGCGAACCATGACACCGCATGGTCGGGATCGTCGGCCAGAATGGCATCCAACACGGCCAGCGCCGCTTCGCCCTCGCCCAAGGCCAGCAGGCTGAGCGCGCGTTCATAGCGGCATTGGCGGCCGGTGGCTCCTTCGGTCACCCGCACGGCATCGTGGTAACGCGCATCGCGGCGATAGGCGCTGGCCAGCGCCTCGGCCAGGGCGGGAAAGTCTGGTTCCAGCGCCTGCGCCTGCTCGAACGCGGCGACGGCGGCAAAGGCGTCGTTGCGCTTCAGCGCCGCTGCGCCCTGGCGGAACAAGGCAGCGGCGCCATAATCGTCGGGCAAGCCGGCGGCGGCGCGTAACACGGCGTCGAAACGGCCGGCGGCGGCCAATTGGCGCAATTGGTCGCGGATCACGGCGCGTTCCAGCGGATTTCTCCCAACCCTGAAAGATCGTAGCCGCCCAAGGCCTGGGCCTTGGCTTGGAAGTCGGCCGAGCGGGCAAAGGCCAGCAACGCCTGCACCGCCGGCTCGAAATAGGCCTGGCGATGGATCACCAGATCGAAGCGTTCGTCCAGCACCGGCACGAAGCCCAGCCGCAGGGTGCGCGCCACCGATTCCACCGCCAGACCGGCATCGGCGGCCCCTTCCAGGATGGCAAGGCCGACCTCGGTTTCGGTCAGCGCCGGACAACTGGCCTGGGTAAGGTCGGCGATGCCCAGGCCGGCGGTATTAAGCAGGCTCTCGAACAGAGCCCGGCTGCCCGAACCCGGCTGACGCAACACCACCCGCGCCTTGCACGCCGCCAGATCGTTCAACCCAGTCAGGCCCAGCGGATTGTTTGGCGCCACCACCAACCCCTGGCGGCGCCCGACCCAGCCGATCAGCACCACGTTGTGGCCCGACAGCGCCTCGGCCACCCGATCGACGTTGTAGCTGTCGGTGTCGCCGTCGCGCAGATGCACGCCGGCCAGGGCGGCTTCGCCCGCCGCCATCTTGGCAAGTCCGTCGGCGCTGGTGCCCGGCAGCACGGCAAGGCCGCCGGCCACCTGGCGGATCGCCCATTCCAGCAAGGGGTCGTGGCTGCCCGCCACCACCAGCGGCGGGCGCTCGGGCCGGCGGGCGGTGCTGTCGGAATTGCGCTTCAGCCACTGGTCGATCTCGGCCTTGGGAAACAGCCATTTCCCGGTCACGCGGACGCACGGGATGCGCTTGTCCTTCAGCAGGTCATAAATCTTCCGCTCCTTCACCCGCAGATAGCGCGCCACCTGATGGGTATCCATCATGTCGGGGAAGGTTTCGGGCAGATCGGTCATCATTGCGCCTTGGATTGCGGAAAGAACACCTGTTCGCCGCCGATACGGAAGCTTTCGACGGCGATCCGGCCCTTGGACCCGGTCAGCCATTCGTGCCACACCCTGGCGTCGGCGGCCTTGTCGGCGGGGCGCTTTTTCGCATCCACCAGGATCGAGCCATAGGGATTGAACAGCGCCTTGTCGCCCTGGACAAGCACTACCAGCGACTGGCGGTTCTTGAAGTTGGCCCAGGTGCCGCGATCGGTCAACGTATAGGCGTTCATGGCGGCGGCGGTGTTCAGCGTCGGCCCCATGCCCTGGCCCAACTCGCGATACCACGCGGGGGCGGCCTTGACGTCCACGCCCGCCGCCTTCCAAAAGCGCAGCTCGGCGCGGTTGGTGCCCGAATCGTCCCCGCGTGAGGCGAACGGCGCCTTGGCGGCGGCGATGCGGCGCAGCGCCTCGGTGGCGTCGCTCAGCCCGGCGGCCTTGGCCGGATCGGCCTGGGGGCCGACGATGACGAAATCGTTGTACATGACGTCGCGGCGGTCGAAGCCGAAGCCTTCGGCCACAAACTTGTCCTCGCCGGCGCGGTCATGCACCAGCAGCGCGTCGGCGTCGCCCTGCTGGCCGATCTTCAGCGCCTGCCCGGTGCCCACCGCCACCACCCGCACCGAAATGCCGGTGGCCTGGGTGAACAGCGGCAGGATATGGCCGAACAGCCCCGATTGTTCGGTCGAGGTGGTCGAGGCCAGGGTGATGAAGCGTTCGTCGGCCCGCGCGGGGGCGGCCACGGTGGCGATGGCAAGGGCGGCCAACAGGAAAGACCGTCGCAGCATGGATGTTTTCTCCCTCAGGTGACCAGCTCGCCGGCCAGAAAGGCTCGGGCCTGGGGGCTGGCGGGGTGTTTGAAGAAGAGGTGCGCCGGGGCGTGCTCGACCAGCCGGCCACGGGTGAGAAACAGAACCTCGTCGGCAAGGCGGCGGGCTTGGCCCAGATCGTGGGTGGTCATGACGATCTTGGTACCGGCCAGATGGAATTCCTGCACCGCCATCTCCACCGCCAGCGCCGCCGCCGGGTCCAGCGCCGCCGTCGGCTCGTCCAGGAACAGCACCTCGGGCTTCAGCGCCCAAGCCCGCGCCAGCGCCAGCCGCTGCTGCTCGCCGCCCGACAGCACCCGGGCGGGACGATCGGCCAGCGCCGCCAGGCCGAATTTCTCAAGCGCCTCGAACGCCGCCGTCCGGCGGACACGCCAGCCGATGCCGGCCAACGCCAGCGCGTGGCGCACATTGGCCGCCGCCGAACGGCGCAGCATCACCGGGCGCTGGAACACCATGGCCTGGGCATGACGCACCCGGCGCACCGGCAAATCGGCGCCGCCGCCCCAGCGCACCCGCCCTTCCGACGGCTGCAGCAATCCGTGACACAGGCGCAACAGCAGGCTTTTGCCGGCGCCGTTCGGCCCCATGACGATGGTGCGGGCACCGGCCTCGAGCCGGGCGGAAACGCCCGACAGCAACGGCCGCCCCTGGGCGGCGAAGCCGACGCCGTCCAGTTCCAGCGGCAGGATGGCGTCGGTGCCGCCCATCAGCCCAGCCTCCGCCGCGCCCAGGCGCCCAGCCAGAACACCGCCGCGTTGATCAGGCCGACGATGCAGATCAGCACCAGCCCCAGGCCCAACGCCAGCGGCAGATCGCCTTTCGAGGTTTCCAGCGCGATGGCGGTGGTCATGGTGCGGGTGACGCCGCGCATGTTGCCGCCGACGATCATCACCGCCCCCACCTCGGCGGCGGCGCGGCCGAACCCGGCCAGCACGGCGGTGGCCAGCGAAAAGCGGCCATCCCACAGCAAGGTGGCCGCCACCTGCCAGAGATTGGCGTTGAGCGAACGCAGCTGCTCGGCATATTCCTCGGCCAGATCGGCCACCACCTGGCGCGACAGCGCGGCGATGATGGGCAGCACCAGCAGCGACTGGGCGACGATCATGGCGCCGGGGGTGAACAGCAGCCCCAACTCGCCCAGCGGCCCCGCCCGCGACAGCAGCACATAGACGCCCAGGCCCACCACCACCGGCGGCAGCCCCATGAAGGCGTTGAGGATCACCACCACGGCGCCGCGTCCGGGAAAGCGCACCAGCGCCAGCAGCGCCCCCAGCGGCAGCCCCACCAGCGCCGCCAGCACCACCGCCGTCAGACTGACCAGCAGCGACAGGCGGACGATGCCCATCATCTCGGCGTCGAAACCGACGACCAGCGACAAGGCGACGGACAGGGCAGAGGACAAGTCGGCCATGTCTTATCTTTGCATTCCTTCCGGCTTGTTGGTAGCCCCGGAAAAATTCACATAAAACCTCAGGACCGCGATGGCGGCGGACGGTTAGCTGTTGCGCTGGCGGCGCAGGCGGGGAAAATGGGGCGCACTTCCCCCCGACCCGAGGCCGGCATGCCGTTCAACCCGCGCAAATTCCTGATGGTGGCCCTGCTGCCGTTGCTGGCGGGCTGTCAGGCGGCCGACCAGTACTCCGGCCCGCCCGGCCCGCCCCGGGCGGAAAGCAGCCGGCGGTCGATCCCGCCGGGGCTGGAGCCCCTTTACGCCCCCAGGCCGCCGGTGCCCATGGTCGAGGAGCCGCCGCCGCCCATGCCGGTGCCACCGCCGCCGGGCATGGTGCCCTTTCCCACCGGACGCCTGAGCCCGGACGGGGCAGAGATGCTGCTGGGCGGCGATCCCGAGGCCTTGCGCTTTCTGGCGCTCAAGCAACTGGCCGAACGGGGGCTGGTGCCGGTCGAGGACTGCGCCGCCCGCAAGGACGCCAATCTGGGCGCCCTGCTGCCGCTGACCGCGCCCGAACCGCCCGCCGCCGGGCTGAACATTCCCATTCCGCCGGTTACGGACGTGGTTGCCCGCTTCAACGGCCTGGGCACCGGCGCCGAGCGCGGCACTCCCGCCTCGCGTGCGGCGGAAAGGGAATTCCTGCTGGACAGCCTGCTGCCCAAGGTGCCGACCCGGCGCGAGGCCCGCACGCCGCCCGATATCGCCAGTGCCCGCAAGCAACAGGAACGGCTGAACCGGCTCGAGGATGCCGGGCTGGTGACGCCGCAGCAACGAGCCGAGGAAACCGACGCGCTGGAAAGGCTGATCGCCGGCGGCACTCTGCCCGAGGTGTTGGCACCGCCCCCGCCGCCACCGCCGCCGCCCGAGCCGGAGAAGAAGAAAACCAGCGGTGGGCGCGGCAACCGCATGCCCGGCGGGGTTTCCGGCCAGTTGCGGGTGATCCCGTCGCCGCCCGGCGTGCAGGCCCCCAAACTGGGGGCGGGCGCCAAGGGGCCGGCGGGCATGCATCTGCTGTCCATGGGCAGCGCCGCCCATGGCGACAAGGCGTGGGAAGCGTTGACCAAGGAACATTCCGAACTGGCCGGCTTGGGCCACACCGTGTCGCGCGCCGATTTGGGCGAGCTGGGCGTGACCTATCGCCTGATCGCCGGCCCCATCGACGCGGACAAGGCGCAAAGCCTGTGCGCCACGCTCAAGACTCGCGGCCAGGCCTGCACCCCCACTCCCTTCCCCGCCAACGGCACCGGTAAATGACCCCCGAAGATATCGCCGCCCGTCTGCTCTATCGCGACGGCATGATGCTGATCATCGACAAGCCCGCCGGCCTGGCGGTCCATGCCGGCCCCAAGGGCGGCGGCCATCTGATGGAATTGCTGGACGGCCTGCGCTTTGGCCTGCCGCGCGCCCCTGAACTTGCCCACCGGCTGGACCGCGACACCTCGGGCTGTCTGGTCCTGGGCCGCCACCGCAAGGCGTTGGCTCGCCTGGGCGAGCTGTTCGCCTCGGGCGGGGTGGAAAAGGTTTATTGGGCGGTGGTGGTGGGCAATCCCGGCGCCGAATCAGGGACCATCGACAAGCCGCTGAAGAAGCTGGAACGCCGCCATGGCTGGCGCATGGTGGTGGATGCCGGCGGCCAGCCATCGGTGACCGACTGGAGGGTGCTGGGCCGCACCGACCGGCTGGCATGGATCGAGGCGCGGCCTCGCACCGGGCGCACCCACCAGATCCGCGTCCATCTGGCATCCATGGGCTGGCCCATCGTCGGCGACGGGGTCTATGGGCGCGGCACCGCCGATCTGGTGGCCCCCGACCTGCACCTGCATGCCCGGCAGGTCAGCGTGCCGCTGAACGCCAACAAGCCCTGCGTCACCGCCACCGCGCCGGTGCCGCCCCACATGCGTGCCCTGCTGTCGGCCTGCGGCTGGACCGGCGAGACCTGACTTTCGGCAACATCGAAAAGCCGCACCCGGTCGCTAACGACGCCCGGTTGGGAAAGGTGCGCCCAGGGCCGGTTGCATACAAATGGCAGACATTCTATTGTATGCAATCAGATCCCTTCGAGACAGGAACCATGGCAACCTCAGGAAGTAAGTTCAGGGCTCGCACCGAAAGCGGCGAACCCGATCCCGTCGATGTGCATGTGGGCGGTCGCCTGCGCCTACGCCGCACGCTGATGGGCCTCAGCCAGACGGAATTGGCCCGTTCGGTCGGACTGACCTTCCAGCAGGTGCAGAAATACGAAAGCGGCGCCAACCGCGTCAGCGCCAGCCGCCTGTTCTACATCGCCGAATCGCTGGACGTGCCGGTCAGCTTCTTCTTCGACGACATGCAGCGCGAGGGCGGCCTGGCCGAGGCGCCCAAGCCCACCTACGAGCCCGACCGCGAATTGCTGGAGCTGACCCGCAACTACCGCGCCATCTCGGACGCCGAGGTGCGGCGGGGCATCTATGAGCTGGTCAAGCGGCTGGCCAACAGCGAGGAAGAGGCCGAATAAGCGCGCCCCCCGAAGCGCGGCCTAAGCCGCGCCCAGGGTGCATTCCCTCCAGATGGCGGTCATCAGGTCGGATTTCACCGCGGCGGCGCTACCGGTGGCGCACCATACCGAAACCGTGATCTCGGCCGCCTTTTCACCGAACTTGGTCAGCATCACCGCCGGCGCCGGATCGGCGGCGATACGGCTGTCGGCGGTCACCAGTTCGCGGATGCGGTTCAAGGTCTGGTCGGCGCCGGCGGCATAGGGCACCGGCGCCACGATCTCGACCTTGCGGCTGGCGTAGAACGACAGGTTGCGCAGGGCGGCATTCCACAGCATGGCATTAGGGGCGATCACCTGGATGTTGTCGCCGGTGACCAGATGGCTGTGGAACAGCGACACCTCCTTGACCGTGCCGGCCAGGCCGCCGCCTTCGATGCCGTCGCCCACCTTGAACGGGCGGAACAGCAGCAGCATCACCCCGGCCGCCAGATTCGACAGCGTGCCCTGCAGCGCCAGGCCGATGGCCAGACCGGCTGCGCCCATGATCGCCACCACCGACGTGGTCTGCACGCCCAGCCGTTCCAGCACCGCGACACCGGTCACCGCCAGCAGCGCCCAGCGCGCCAGCGAGCCGAAAAAGCCGCGCAGCATCTGGTCGCCCATCCGGACGCGGGCCAAACCGGACTTGATGGCACGTTCGGCCCAACCGGCCAGCACCCAGCCGAAAATCAGGGTCACCAGCGCCCAGGTGACGTTGGAACCCCAACGGATGGCAAGCTCGCTGAGCTGCGGCAGGGAAGCGGCAAGGGTGTCGATCATGGCGGGGACTCCTTTGACAACGACAGCATACCCCGATTTCGCCACAACCCCACCCCCGACGATGGTCGAGGGAACCGGCGGAACGGCTCGCCTGTTTCCATGCATCACCTTTCTGCGGGAGGCGGCCCATGGTCACCAGCGCCCCCATTCCGTGCGGCCCCAGCCGCCACATGGTCATCGAGGCCGGCGCCTTTCTTGACAGCCTGGATCGGCAGCGGCTGGGAGAGGCGTTGTATCCCTTCGACGCCGGCGAGCGGTTCGACTGGCATTACGTGCCGCGCCAGCGCCCCGGCCTGCATCTGCGCGACATGACCGCCGCCCAAAGGCAGGCCGCCATGGGGCTGTTGCGCAGCGGCCTGTCACAGGCCGGAATGGCTGCCGCCCAGGGCATCATGGCGCTGGAGGAGGTGCTGAAGCCACGGGAACCGGGCATGGACTACGACCAGGGCAACTTCGCCGTCGCCGTGTTCGGCAATCCCGAAATGGGGGCGCCGTGGTCGTGGCGGGTGGACGGGCACCACCTGTCCATCACCTTCACCATCGTCGACGACGACACCGTGGTGGCGCTGCCGCACTTCATGGGCGCCAACCCGGCAGCGTTCGATGCGCCCCATCACATTCACAGCGTGCTGGGCGGCGAGGAAGATCTGGGCCGCGCCCTGATGGTGGGCCTTGAGGCCGGGCAACGCGAACGCGCGCTGATCGCGGCCCAGGCCCCCGACGAGATCGTCACCGGGCCGGGGCGCGAGCAAAGCCTGCTGCGGCCGGTCGGCCTGCCGCTGTCGGCCATGGGCGAGGCGGCGGCGGAACGATTGCTGGAGCTGGTGGCGCTTTATGCCGGGCGGCTGCGGCCGGAACTGGCGAACTGGGAGCTTAACCGCCTGCGCGAGGCCGGAGCGGACGCCGTGCATTTCGCCTGGGCCGGGGGGCTGGAGGTCGGCCAGCCCCATTACTACCGCATCCACGGCCCGACCTTGGTGATCGAGTACGACAACACCCAGAACCGGGCCAACCACATCCACACGGTGTGGCACGACCCGGCCCTGGATTTCGGCCGCGACCTGTTGGGCGAGCATTACGGCAGCGCCCATTGAACGGCCGTGGGCTTTGTGATGTCACCCTCGCCGGGCGCCCTCAATGGGCGCAGAAGCGACGCGCCTCACATTAAAGGCGCGTTGCTGTAAGCGTCAGGCGCCGCACCACACCGGATGGCGCTTGCCCAGGAAGGCGTCGATGCCCTCGGCGGCGTCCTTGGCCTGCATGTTGGCGACCATGACGCGGGTGGCGTAATCATAGGCGTCGTCCAGGCCCATTTCCGCCTGCTGGTAGAACGCCTCCTTGCCGACCCTCAGGGTATAGGGCGACTTCGAGGCCAGCACCGCAGCGGCCTCGGCCACTACGCCGTCCAGCTCGGCCGCCGGGACGGCGCGGTTGATCAGGCCCCAAGACTCTGCGCGGGCGGCATCCACCGGCTTGCCCAGCAGCAGCAGTTCCATGGCCTGCTTGCGCCCGACGTTGCGCGACAGCGCCACCATGGGGGTGGAACAGAACAGGCCGATATTGACGCCCGGCGTGGCGAATTGCGCGGTGTCGGCCGCGTAGGCCAGATCGCACGACGCCACCAGCTGGCAGCCGGCGGCGGTGGCCATGGCATGCACCTTGGCGATCACGGGGCGGGGGAAGCGCACGATGGCCTTCATCACGCGCGAGCACTGGGCGAACACGGCTTCGACCGCATCGGGACCGGACAGGCCGCTCATCTGCTTGAGATCGTGGCCGGCGCAGAAGGCGGGGCCATTGGCCGCCAGCACCAGCGCCTTGACCGACGCATCCTGGGCCAGCCGCGCCAGGGCGGATTCCACCTCGGTCATCAGCTCGATGGACAGGGCGTTGCGCGCCTGGGGCCGGTTCAGGGTGACGGTGGCGACACCATCCTGGATGCTGGTCAACAGGATGTTCTCAGAACCGCTGTGCATGTTTCCTCCCGCAATTCGATTTTTTCGTTATCCGTTGGCGGAACCGGACAGAACCGACTTCCGTCGATAAGATAAATCAAATGTGCAGCAGGTTTCCAGCAAGCCGGAGAGCTATTCCAGCCCCCGCTGTTCAACCTTCAGCTTGGCCGGGTCGTCGGCCACCAATTGCAGGGCCACCGTGCCGTTGCCGCTGCGGATCAGCATCTCGCAGAACCACTTGCCGTCCTCCAGCTGGGTGGGCAAGGTGACCTCGACATGCTTGACGCTGTGGACATCCATGCTGACGCTGTGGTTGTCGCGGAACGAGATGGCGGCGACTGTCTTCATGACCCCCCCGGAATAAAATCCCCCGCACAGGTTCGCGCAGAGCCGATCACGGGTCAACTCTCATCGGCCGATGAACATGCCCGCCAATGGCCGGGCCAGGGCGGTGGTCGCCAGCGCCATCAGCACCATGCCGGAAAAGCCCGTCACCGAAATGATGCCCCGATCCAGCAGCAGGGTCAGCACCACCAGCTCCATCAGCCCCTTGCACCCCACCAGCGCGCCCAAGGCCATGGCGTCCCGCCACGGCCAGCCCTGCAGCCGGGCCGGCAGCGCCGCCGAGGCCAGTTTGGCCGCCACCGAGGCCGCGGTGGTCAGCGCGAACACCAGCCAGGCGTCACCCAAACCCGCCAGCTGGGTCCTGAGGCCGGTGGCGATGAAGAAGAACGGCAGCAGCACCACCATCAGGAACGATTCGAACTTGCCCAGCACGTCGCGCGCCAGCGGCTTGGGCACGATGGCGCCCAGGGCGAACGCCCCCACCACCGCATGCAGGCCGATCAGCTCGCTGACCAGCGCCGAGAACAGCAAGGCCACCGACAGCACCACCACCTCACGCTCGGACACCCGGCCCTCGGCATGCGCGACCACGCGGGCCAGGGCCGGGCGCACCACGAACCACAGCATCAGCGCGAACACCAGCACGGCCGCCAGCTGAGCCGCCGCCTGCCACGGCGCTTGGCCGCGCGCCAACGCCAGCAGCGCCGCCACCCCCACCCACAGGGCGGCGTCGTTGACGGCGGCGCATCCCAGCGCCTCGGCCCCCAGGCGACTGTTCATCAGTCCCATTTCGCGCAGGATCGCTGCCAGGACCGGCAAGGCGGTGACCCCCACCGCTACGCCCACGCCGATCACGAAGGCCCAAGGCGGCGCCCCCGCCCCCACCGCCTGCGGCGCCAGCACCAGCAGCGCCGCGCCGACGGCACAGCCGGCCAGGGTGGGGACCACGAAGGTCAGCACGGAATTGGCGGCGAAGGCGCGGCCGCGCCCCTGGAACTCGGTCAGGTCGAAGTGCAGGCCGGTGGCGAAGGCGAAATAGCAGATGCCCAGCCACACCAGCCCATCCAGCGCCGCCAGCGCCGAGGCCGGAAAGGCCGCCGCCCACAGATGAGGAGCCAACTGTCCCAGCCCGCTGGGCCCCAGCGCCAGCCCCACCGCGATCTGCACCACCACCAGCGGCACCCATCGCCGCAGCCCGGCCATGCGCCACAGGGCGAAGGGCAGGCCGATGACCACGGCGGCGTGCAGAAGGAACAGGGCGACAGGCGGCATGGGGCCATGCAATGCCACAGAAACCCCCTATTCACCAGAAAAAATCACCAACTTTAGAAATGTAACGATAATTAACACCGTTGTTATGTGTTTTTAGCGAGTCGCTTTTAACAAACACGTCACTACCCGTTTCGCGCCGGCCGGCGCCATACATCGGGTCATGAACCGATGCGCACACGACCAACCGCATCGCTCCCCGAGTTCGTTGTGGGTTCCCCTCTTTCCCCCCCGCTCAGGAGATCAATCATGGCCTATGAAGTGGCGATCGACGGCAAGGCTGCGGAAATCCGCCTGCATGGCGAACTGACCTTCGCCCAGCATCGCAAGTTCCGGCATGTGGTGGTCAATCTGGAACGCACGGCACCCGAACAGGTGGTGCTGGACCTGTCCAACGTCGAATACATCGACGCCGCCGGCCTTGGCCTGCTGCTGGTCGCCCGCGACACCGTCAGCGGCAAGGGGGGCGCGGTGGAACTGCGCGGCGCCCAAGGACAGGTGGGGCGCATGCTCGAGGTTTCGCGTATCTCCAACCTGTTCCAGGCGGCCTGATCGGTGATGGGCCGGCTGCTCGACCACCTGCTCGGGCGGATTTCCATCCGCGTGCGCATCGCCGCCCTGGTCGCGCTGGCCTTGGGCGGCGCCTTGGTATTCGCCGCCATCTACGCCGCCGCCAACCAGCGGACCGATCAGGCGCTTGCCGCGCAGGACGGCTATACCCGCCTTTACGATCTGGCCGCCGAAGTGCAGGCCAGCGCGCTGACGCTTCAGGTCCAGACCGAGCAATTCGTGCGCGAGCGCGACCCAAGCTACGCCAAGGCCTTTCACGACCAAGGCAGCCGGCTCATGGCGGTTCTCGACACCATGAGCGCCAACACCCAGGCGTCGGCCCGCCAGGGCGAGATCAACGGGTTGCGGACGGCGTTCCAGGAATTGGACGCCACCTTCCTGCACCTCGAAACCGAAATCCACCGCCTGGGCCTTTCCGACCGCGATGGATTGCGCGGCAGCCTGGGCGCGTCCGTCAAGGCCATCGAGGACGAATTGACCATGTGGCCCAACGCGGCGCCGCTGATGGTGGACATGCTGCAGATGCGGCAGGCGGAAAAGACCTTCATGATTACCCGCGACGCCGCCGCGTTGGGCCACCATACCCGCCACGCCCGGCAGTTCGACCTGGTGCTGGACGCCACCACGCTTCCGCCCTCCACCCGCGCCGACTTCCGCCGGCTGCTGGAAGCCTATGTGTCGGATTTCCAGAGCTTCGCCGCCAGCAGCACCACCGTGGACGCCCAGTTGCACCGGATCAGGGACCTGCATTCGGCCCTGGCCCCGCAGGTGGCCGATCTGTTCGCCTTCGCCCGCGACGGCGCCGCCACGGCCATCGCCGACCAGCAGGCGGTGCGCGAGGCCGCGTTGTGGGAAACCTCGGCCGCCGGGCTGGTGGGCGTGGTCGCCTTCAGCCTGTTGGCCCTGGCGATCGCCCACAGCATCACCGCCCCGCTGCGGCTGATCGAGAACGCCATGCGAGCATTGGCGGGCGGCGACCACCGGGTCGAGATCCCCTGCGCCGAACGCACCGACGAGATCGGCGACATGGCCACGGCCGTGCAGGTCTTCAAACAGAATGCCGAGCGGGTGGCCCGCATCCAGATCGAGCAGGAAAACATGCGCCGTGAGGTCGAGGCCGCCAGCCGCGACCAGGTGCTGACCCTGGCCCAGCGGTTCGAGGACACGGTCAGGGGCGTGGCCGAGGAAGTCACCACCAAGGCGGTGGAAATCCACCAGACTGCCGGCGGCATCGCCGGGGCGGACGGCGACAGCCGCGAAAACGGCTGGTCGCTGGCCATCGCCGAAGCGGCGGAACAAGCCCGCGGCACGGTGGCGGCGGTCACCCGTGCCACCGCCGAACTGACCCAGTCGGTGACCTGCATCGCCGGCCAGGGCGCCGCCGTGGGCCAGGCGGTCACCGCAGCCATCGGCCAGTTGGGCACCGCCGAGGATCGCGTTCAGGCCCTGGCAGAAATGGCACGGCGCATCGATCGCGTGGTCGCGCTGATCGGCGACATCGCCCAGCGCACCAACATGTTGGCGCTGAACGCCAGCATCGAGGCCCAGCGGGCCGGCGAGGCCGGCAAGGGCTTTGCCGTAGTGGCGGGCGAGGTGAAACGCCTGGCCATGCAGACGGTTGAATCCGCCGCCGAGATCGCCAGCCAGATCGCCGCCGTTCAAGGCGCCACCGACGACACCGTTCACGCCATCGTTGGCGTGGGCAAGGCGGTACGCGACATGGATGCCCTGGCCCAATACGTTCAGCAGGCGGTGGCGCAACAGGCGGAGGTGGCGCGCACCATCGAACATTGCGTCGCCGACGTCACCGACAAGACCTATATCCTGAGCAACGGCGTGACCGCCTTCACCCACTCGGCGGCGCACCAATGCGGCGCGGCGGCCAAGGTGTTGTGGGCGGCGGAAGACCTGGCCGAACCCACCCGCACGCTCAAGGACGAGGTGGACACCTTCCTGGCCACCGTGCGGGCTGCCTGACCATTTCGCAGCCCGCCCGCATAGGCTGCAAAGCCGGAAGGCCATAGGGTGTTGCCCCGATGACAGATGGTCACCCACCCTAGGATGTTTTATTCTTGTGCGTACAAAACCTAGGCGCAAGAAACCGAGGGAGGATTCAGGTGAACGCTGTCGCCTCAACCACACTTCCCCTGTATTTCACGGTCCCCGTGCCCGAGAACATTCGCGTCCAGGCGCGCGCCTGGATCGATGCCCACTCGGAAATCACCGCCATGGCCTTGTGGGGCGACGAAGCGCGCTTTGCCGACCCGCGTCTGGCCGACCAGTTCGCCGACGAGATGGGAAAGCTGAAGCCATAAGACGGCGGCGGGCGCAAGCGATCAGCGCAGTTCCGACATCCGGCCCTGCGGGGCCGGCCTGTACCACAGCGTCGGGTCATCCACCGGGAAATCCGGCGGGAAGCGGGGGTTGGGCAGCTCGAATGTTCGGCGGCCGGCGGCGTTCGCCAGTGCCAGCCCCTTGGCGATGGTCGGGTGCCGCAGGAACAGGGCGTCGAACGAGCCATCCTTGATCGCCGCCCGCAACCCTTCCTCGATGCGCTGTGCCAGCGCCGCGTTCTTTTTGTTCACGTAGACGATGCGGGTGCTGCGGTAATGCAGCATCAAGGTATTTTCCACCGCCATGCCGCCACGTCCCGCCGCGGTGTGGAAATCGATCTCGTTGTCGATTTCGTAGACCCCTCGCGGGAAGCCGTTGAAACGGCCCAGAAGCAACATGTCCAGCAGGCTCGAATAGTCGCTGCCGGCCTCGACGTCGTAGCCCGCCGCCGTCAGGATGTGCATGTCCTCCCAATCGAAGCCCTGGCCGAGCGTGATGTGCTTGAGGTCGTCGGCCGACCGCACCTCGGCGAAGCGGTCGGCGTCGCCGGCCCGGATCATCAGCACGCGATAGCCCAGCATCCCCTTGTCCAACGGTATCCGCACCGGAATGAAGCGTTGGTCGCGCTCGCGGTTGGGGGAAACCAGCAGCAGGTCGACGTCCTCGCCGGCCTCAAGCAGGACGTTCAGGCGCAGATTGCTGGCCCGCATCTCGATGGGCGCCAGCCGGTAGGGACCGTAACGCTCGACCGTCTTCGACAGCGCCAGATCCAGAACCTGGCCGAAATAATCATAGATGATGCCGAACGGGGGCGTTGGAACGGGGTAGCGAACCGTCAGTTCGGCGGCGGCAAGCGGCTTGCCCAGCACCCAGCACGCCTGCAGGACGAGGCAGACGAAAAGATACGAACGCCCGACGCGAAACAGCTGCATTCCCATGGCCATGCCCCCCAAGGAAATGCCGACGCCCCCACCCCGGCTGACCCGAGCCTATCACAGACGCTCCGCAACCGGGAGGGGTGCGCGCGCATACCGATCGTCATGGCCCGACACCAGTCCCAGCGCGGCGTCCAGACGCGGTACCATGATACCTCGCCTGTAACGCATTGATTTTAAACGTTTAATTTACCATTGACTCTGCCGCCCGCGATGGCATAATCCGCGCCCTCGGAGGCCGGGTTTGTCCGGACTCCTCAACTGGTTTTGCCGTGGGTGCCATGAAGACCTATAACGTCAAACCGTCCGAGATTGAGAAGAAGTGGGTTGTGATCGACGCGGACGGCGTCGTTCTGGGCCGCCTCGCCAGCATCATTTCGATGCGCCTGCGTGGCAAGCACCTGCCCACCTTCACGCCGCACATGGACATGGGCGACAACGTGATCGTGATCAACGCCGAGAAGGTGAAGCTGACCGGCAACAAGCTGGCCGACAAGACCTTCTATTGGCACACCGGCCATCCGGGCGGCATCAAGGGCCGTACCATGGGCCAGCTGCTGAGCGGTCGCTTCCCCGAGCGCGTCATCATCAAGGCCGTCGAGCGCATGATCACCCGTGGTCCGCTCGGCCGTGCGCAGATGAAGAACCTGCGCGTCTACGCCGGCCCCAGCCACCCGCACGAGGCCCAGGCCCCCGAGGTGGTTGACGTCGCCTCGATGAACCCGAAGAACAAGAGGTAAGTCCCATGGCCGATCTCTCCAGCCTGGCCGACCTCAAGGCCGCCGCACCGCAGGCTCAGCCCGTGCACGAGCGCAAGGTTGACGCTCAGGGCCGCGCTTATGCCACCGGCAAGCGCAAGAACGCCGTCGCCCGCGTGTGGGTCAAGCCCGGTTCGGGCAAGATCACCGTCAACGGTCGCGACGTCACCACCTACTTCGCCCGTCCGGTGCTGCGCATGCTGATCAATCAGCCGTTCCAGACCGCCCGCGTCGAAGGCGAGTTCGACATCGTCGCCACCGTGACCGGTGGTGGTCTGTCGGGTCAGGCCGGCGCCCTGCGCCACGGCATCAGCCGTGCCCTGACCTTCTTCGACCCGGCCACCCGCCCGGCGTTGAAGGCCGGCGGCTTCCTCACCCGCGATCCCCGCGTGGTCGAGCGCAAGAAGTACGGCAAGCACAAGGCTCGCCGCTCCACCCAGTTCTCGAAGCGTTAATCGCCCGAGAGTTTGGTGTATGGTTCGAGAGGGTCGCCGGTCGCCGGCGGCCCTCTTCCCATTTCCGGCCCCTTCCCGTTCAGGAGCACAGCATGGCCATCCTTTACGTCGCCACCAGCAAGACCCTGCAGGAATGGGGCGCCGATGTGGGACTGGGCAAGAACCTGTACAAGGTCGGGCTGACCGAGGATCAAGGCCCCGACGAGGCGCTGGCCGGCTTTGCCGGGCAAAGCGACTGGAAGGTGCTGAAGACGGCCGAGGCCGAACTGGCCGAGGACGACCTGATGGCCCGCCTGGGCCGCAAGGAAAAGCTGGTCGATCCCAATTATTACCCCAAGCTGCGCGGCGCCCAGGGCATCGTGAAGATCAACATGGCGGCCATCGAGAACAGCATGCTGGTGGCCATGGCGCTGGACGGCAAGGAACCGCCCAAGAACTTCAAGGTCAAGCCGGTCGACGTCGCCACCTACCTGATCAGCAACGCCGTCAAATAGCCGCCTACAGCCTGGGCCGGCGCCCCCGGAACAGGCTGACCACGATGGACACCACGAACAGCACCAGGAAGATGAAGAACAGCACCTGGGCGATATCCCCCGCTGCGCTGGCGACACCGCCAAAGCCGAAGACGGCGGCGATTATGGCGATGATCAGAAAGACTGCGGCCCAGTACAGCATGCGACCCTCCGTCGTATGATGATGGTGACCCAGGCGCATATGGCGCCCCGGCCAGCCGACGGGTAGGCACGCGCACCCGCGATTCCGGAGAGGAGGCCAAAGCGGATACTCCGTTGAGGGCATCAGCCCGGCCCCCCTCTCCCATCCCAGATCCTTCAAATCACGGTGATCGTGGCCGATCACCGGCGCCTCAAGCGGCGGGCGGGCCACCTCCGTGGCCCTTGCCTCCCGCGGCATAAGCCGCGCGGCGCGGTCGCGCCTAACCAACGCCCGGCCGTTTCACTCACCGGGCGTTGGCATTATTCCGCGCTGGCGGCGGCCCGCTTCTCGGCCAGTTGCCGCTTCAGCTCGGTGACGGTGACGCCGCCCACGGCGATGTCGTCGTCGGGCAATTCGTGAATCGAGACGAAGAACATCCCGGCCGGAATGCCGGTCACCCGGGCGGCCGTCTGGGTCAGTTGCTGGATCAGTTCGGCCTTCAGCTCCTTGGTCATCTGGCCGGATTCATAGACGATCAGCGGCATGGCGCATCCTTGCAATGGCGGGAAAGCACCATGGATACCCACGCCGGCCCCGGTTTACCAATCCTAAGTTGCCAGGGTGTCAATTCTGGCCATTGCCGAGGCTGCCGAAAATTCCGATGCCCTTCTGCACCGTGGTCAGCCCCTCCAGCAACCCGTCGCTTGAACTGAACCCGATGCCGGAATTGGCGATACGGGTGTGCAAAAGCGCGTTGTCGGCGGCGATCTCACGTTCGCCGTCCTTGACCATGCCGGCCATCAACGCCTGAGCCGAGCCACCGCCCAGGCCCATGCCGCCGGCCCCCAGCCGCGCCCGCGCGGTCGCCAGTTGCCGTGCCAACAGGTCGCGCCGTTGCTGATCCTGGATCTGCTGCTGCTGCACCAGATACCGGTTTTGCGCATCCACCCGTTCGGCCAGCGCCTGCTCCTCGCGCTTTCCCTGCTGCTGCCCCGCCACCAGTGAGGCCAGTTGCAGCCCTGCCGTCACGTAACCACCCATCGCGCACCTCCGAATCAAATTGTTCCCTTTTTGTTCTTAGCAAATTTCGTCCTTTCCGGTCAAGGGCCATGCCTGGAAACGAAAACGGCGCCGGCCGAAGCCGACGCCGCCGTCGCTACGCGATATTCGGTTGGATCAGACCGCGCGAACCTTGACGTAGGAACCGGGAGCTTCCTCAAGCGCCTTGAGGCCGCCGGCGCCGGGCTGACGGGCAGGCACCTGCTCGCCGGCGAACTTGGACGCCCAGGCGTGCCAGTCGGTCCACCACGAGCCCTCTTCCTGCTTGGCGCCGGCCAGCCAGGTGTCGGGGTTCTTCACCTTCTTGGCGTTGGTCCAATAGCAGTACTTGTTGGCGGCGGGCGGGTTGACCACGCCGGCAATGTGGCCCGAGGCAGCCAGCACGAACTTGACCGGCCCCGAGGTGTTCTGGGTCAGGGCATAGGTGCTTTTCCACGGCGCGATGTGGTCTTCGCGGGTGGACAGCATGTAGATGGGCGTCTTGATCTTCGACAGGTCGATGTCGACGCCATTCAACTGGATGCCGCCCGGCACCACCAGCTGGTTTTCCTGGTACATCTTGCGCAGGTAGAAGCTGTGCATGGCGGCGGGCATGCGGGTGGAATCCGAGTTCCAGTACAGCAGGTCGAACGGGAACGGGTCCTTGCCCAGCAGGTAGTTGTTGACCACGAACGACCAGATCAGGTCGTTGGCGCGCAGCATGTTGAAGGTCATGGCCATGTCGCGGCCATCCAGATAGCCGTGCTGGCTCATCATGCCTTCGATCTTCGCCAGCTGTTCCTCGTCGATGAAGACGCCCAGCTCGCCCGGCTCGTGGAAGTCGGTCATGGTGGTGAACAGCGTGGCCGACAGGATGCGGTCGTCGCCCTTGGCGGCCATGTAGGCCAGGGTGCAGACGGTCAGCGTGCCGCCCAGGCAATAGCCCACCACGTTGGCCTTGCGCTCGCCGGTCGCCTTTTCGATGGCGTCCAGCGCCGCCAGCGGGCCTTCCAGCATGTAGTCGCTGAACCCCTTGGCCGCCAGCGCCTCGTCGGGGTTGACCCACGAGATCACGAACACGGTGTGGCCCTGATCCACCGCCCACTTGATGAAGCTGTTCTTGGCGCGCAAGTCCAGGATGTAGAACTTGTTGATCCACGGCGGCACCACCAGCAGCGGCGCCTTCAGCGTCTTTTCGGTGGTGGGGGTGTACTGCACCAGCTGCATCAGGTCGTTCTGATAGACCACCTTGCCCGGGGTGACGGCGATGTTCTCGCCCACCTTGAAGGCGTCGTAGTCGGTCATCTTGATGCTGAGCTTGCCCTTGCCGCGCTCGAGGTCGTCGAGCAGGTTGTTCAGGCCCTTGACCAGATTTTCGCCGCCCGATTCCACGGTGGCGCGCAGCACCTCGGGATTGGTCAGCACGAAATTGGACGGCGCCATGGCGTCGACGAACTGGCGGGTATAGAAATCAACCTTCTGGGCAGTGTGCTCGTCCAGCCCCTCGACGCCGTGCACGACACCGTGCAGGTAGCGGGCGGACAGCAGATAGGACTGCTTGATGAAGTCGAAGATCTCGTTGTCTTCCCACATCTCGTCCTTGAACCGGCGGTCGGCCTGATCGGGCGTGGCCACCGGTTGCGCCTGCTCGCCCAGGAAACGCAGCGCGGTGTTCTGCCACAGCGCCATGTAGTCCTGCCACAGGTTGAAATTGGCCTCCACCAGCTTGGCGGGGTCGGACATCAGCTTCGCCGTCATCTCAAGGAAGGCGTTGCCGATGTTCAGGGGATCGAAATTCATCGCCGCCGGTTCCGAAGCCTGACGGTTCAGGAATTCAGCGACGATACGTTGGCTGCGCTCCGCGATGTTGGACATCGCCTTCGACAGTTCTGCGGGGTCTACCAGCTTGATATCAGTGCCCATCTCTTCGGCCATATGAGTCCTCGTCTGGAGCTTCTAAGGAACGCTAACGAACACTTCGCGGCAACACCGCATTCAGGATAGGAGCACAGGCGAAACGGCGGGTGTCCCCCTTCGCAAGGTCCATAGTGATGTATATACTTTCGAACGCCAGCCTGTTAAACGTGAACATGTCGTAAAAGTTTGCTGCGCGTCGATTATCTTAAGACATCTGGGGTGGTGGCCGTACCATGTTGGGTCGTTTCGATCTGGTATCCTGTCATAATCGCGAACGCACGCTGACAGCCGCCAAGGTGCTGCTTGCGGTGGCCCTGCTGGCCGGTTGCTCGTCGGTTCCCGACGCGGTCAACCCGGTGTCCTGGTTCAAGGACGACGCCCAGGTGGGCGCGCCGGTCCAGGCTTCGAGCCAAGGCGGCGACCCCGCCAAGACCGCCGCCGACAGCCGCAGGGATCTGGCCAACGGCTTGCCCGCCGACAAGAACAATTCGAAATACGCCTCGCCGGTTCGCCGCGAGGTCGCGCC